>JBFMHB010000153.1 GCA_040752915.1 Acidobacteriota bacterium | reverse complement strand
GCTCGCCCCGCAGGCGGATGGCTTCCCGCTGGAGATAGGAGCCGATATCCGCGTCAAACGTGCCCCGTTGCCAGTCGTCGCCTAATGACGACTTGCCAGCCGTGACGGTCCACGTCGGCGGCGCCAACTCGATATGCGGCACAACGCTCCCGGGTACCCTCCGTACATCATCGATGATCGCCCAATCGATCACGCCCTTGGGATTGTCATCGAACGGGTGACCGCCGAGGTTGAGCCCCCCGCCGAGGCCGTTGGCCTGCTGGTGATTGAGCATGGTGCCGGCGATGTCCCCGCCCGCCCACGTGTAGCTCCTCCACGCCTGCCCCACCATGTGCCCCGTGGGGTCGTTGAATTTGACCGGGTTTCCCATGACGTAGGCGTAGAGATTCCAGGACTGGGGAGTCGTGAGGTCGCCGGGCACGTTGTCGGGCTTCATGAACCGCCCCAGGTTCGCGGCGTGGTAGCGGTAATGCATGTAGTCCAGGCCGCTCGCCGCGTCCCGCTCGTGGCCCGTGTACTGGTGCGTGTTGCCGGCGGAGTTCGTGGCGGGGCGGATCTCCACCCCGTACGGCTCGTAGTCCTTCCGGTCCACCACCTGGCACGACGCCTCCGTCACGATCCGCACCGTCCCCAGGTGGTCCCACGCGTAGAACAGCGCCCGCTGGCCCGCCAGGAGACTGCGGGGGGAGGAGGGACGAGAAGCCCCGGAGAAGTCGGCGGGCACCTCACCGAACCGGGGATCGAACGAGACGGACCTGTGGGAGGCCGGATCGGTCGAGGAGCGGGCGTGAGCCCCCGTTGAGACGGCGGCCTCGCTCGCCGACGCGACCCAGGCCTCCGCTTCCCGCGCGTTCGGCCCGCGGGATGGGGAAGAAGGACAGGACCTTCTTCGGCCCATAGCCTTGGCGGGTTCTTCCGGTTCCCCGAGGCCTCCCGCCGGAGGCGCCGCCACCCGCGCATCCGTCTCCATGAGGCTCCCCTCTCCGGAGACTTTATCCCCCGTCCACGC
>JBFMHB010000152.1 GCA_040752915.1 Acidobacteriota bacterium | reverse complement strand
CTTGGGCAGGGGGGGTGGAGGGATGGGGGTGGCGCGGACGACCCTCCCCTCGGCGTCGAGGAGCCACAGCCGCCCCGGAAAAAACGAACTCACGGCCAGGCCGCCCCGGCCCCAGGGACAAAAACAGCTCGTCGCCATCACTTGAAAGCTGCGGTTGACTTCCCACGGCACGAGGCGCCTTTCCACGACGCGCAGGTCCTGGCCGTCCCAATCGGTGGAGAAGAGCACCAGGGCGTCGAAGGGCTCTCCGTCCCTGGGGTGCTCCCCCTCCCAGCCCATGCCTCCGTAGACGATCCGCTTTTCGGTCAGGGCCGCCCCGAGGCCGGGGTTGTACCGGGCCAGGCCGAAGGTGGTCTTCTTCGGAAGGAGGGTGAGGGCGTCGTGGAAAAAAAACGTCCCTCTTCCCTCCTGAAGCGCCACCGTAGTACCGGCACACATGAGAGAGCGCGGTTCGAGGATCTTGCCCTTTCCGAAGGTGCCCGCGGGCCGCCCCTTCGCGTCGTAGACGAGCACCGTGCCGTTCACGCGGTCCAGGACGAAGAGGCGCCCCTCGGGCCCCGCTGCAATGGAATTGACCGCTTCCGGCAGGCCGGGCAGGCTGAAGGGCTCCACGCTCTCCAGGCGGGGGGCGGCCCCCGCCGCCGCAAGGGGAGCCCGGAAGAGTCCGACGAGAACAAGCAAGGCTCCAATGAAGGACGGTTTGGGGATTCTCTGCATGGTCGCTCCCGCGAACAGGGGGTCCCGGGCGGGGTTCAGCCCATCAGGCCGGCTTTACGGATGGCAGTCCAGGCACTGACACAACCCCGAAGTGCCTTCGCAGAAGCCCGTTGTCGGTCTGTAGGTACACGAATAGACGGGACCACAGTTGCCGGGCGGGAGAATGGGGCCCGGAGGCGGATTGTTGTTGGCAAAAAGCAGAACCGTACTCAGAATGCCCAAACCCAGAAGCACCATGGCAAGGGTCTTCTTCATGTTTGTCCTCCATTCACGCTCTTCTCGCCCCACCCGGAACCCCGCCCATT
>JBFMHB010000151.1 GCA_040752915.1 Acidobacteriota bacterium | reverse complement strand
TTGTGGTTCGGCGGCCAGAGGCGGTTCGGCGAGGCCGACGCGCGGCTGCAGTCGGGCGGCCGGTTTTCGGGCATCACCCCCACGACGAGGCTCAAACGCGACGAGGCGCAGTTGTTGCCCTCGTTCGTCTCGATGACCGCCCCGTCGGCGTCGGCGCAGGCGTCCAGGTAGTAGGTCCCCGCGGGGAGATTCTCCGGCACCGTGAAGGGCGCCTCGAAGACCTGGCTCTCTTCGCCCGGCGCCAGGGCCGGAACGCTCCGCTGGCCGACAACGACCGCCGTCGCCGGGTCCACCGGCCGCGTCGTGGAGAGGTAGTACCGCGTCACCGTCGGCCCCGCCGGCAGGGTCCCCGCGTTCCGCGTCGTCTCCGTCACGTAGAAGGTCTGCCCCGGCCCGCTCATCAAGACCGGCGGCACGAAGAGGGGCACCGTGAGGTCGGCACCCCCCTCCCACGTCACCGCCACCGGGCCCTTTTCGAGGTCCCACGCCGTGCAGTCCTCGGCCGTCCCCGCCTTCGGGCGGGAGCCGGAGGAGGGCTTCGAAGGCTTCTTCGATCCCTTCTCCGCCCCCGCGGCGATGGTGCCGAAGGGCGTGTGGGCGACGATCTTGTCCTCCCCCAGGCGTGTGCCCACGTACGCGAGCACGAGCTTCCCCTCGGCGTCGGTGGCCCCCTCCCGCTTCGTCCCCGCGTGGGGGCCTTCCACCACCTCCACCGTGAGGCCGTTGTGCGGGATGGGAAGGCCCGTCGCCGTGTTGATGAGCCGCGCCGTCACCACGGCCGTCTCCCCCACGGGATGCGTAGCCGTCTCCGGTTGGAGGGTCAACTTCGGCTCGCACGGCCAGGGGAGGTTCGCCTTCAGGTACCGGGCGTTCAACACGACGAGATCCTTCGCCTCCCGCCGCATCTGCGTCTCATTCGCCCCCTCCGCCGCCGCGATCACAAGGTCCAGCTTCCCGTTCACCGCCTGAAGGTCCCCGGCAAGCGCCGCCTGACGGGCCGCCGACAGGTTTTCCCGGATCCCCGCAAGGAGCCCGGCATCCGACACCCACCCCAATTCCCCCGCCTTCGCAACGTCCGACAGAAACACGTCCCAGTGTTCGAAGGTCCCGGGGGGAACGGGCAGGGGCGCCAG
>JBFMHB010000150.1 GCA_040752915.1 Acidobacteriota bacterium | reverse complement strand
CACCGGGTTCAGCGTGGTGTAGATCCCCTCGGCCTCGATCTTCTTCTCCTCAGGGATGTCGGAGGCGGCGAGCACCCGCCGGTAGGGCGTGTGGGCCAGGTCGTACTTCTTCCGTACCTTGCTGCCCACCCGCTCCTTGGAGATGAGTTTCCGCACCGGTTGGAAGTAGTTCACCACCAGCCGCCAGTCGGCGTAGATCGCCTCCAGGAGATCCAGCGCCTCCCGCGACTCGTACCGCCGGTACCCCACCAGCTGGCGCACGACACACCAGTTCTTCCCCTCCACGTACGCCTGATCGTTCTTCTTGTACGGCCGCGAGCGGGTGAACTGGATCCCCTCCTTCTGGCAGTACGTGTAGAGATGAGCGTTGAGGAACGCCGAGTCGTTGTCCGAGTCGATCCCCCGCAGGGGGAACGGAAGACGCTCCCGGATCCGCTGGATCGCCTTCCGTACCGTCTCCTGGCTTCGGTTGAGCACGGCCACGGGTTCGCACCACAGGGTGGCCACGTCCACGGCGTTCAGGGTGTGGAGGTACTCCCCTGCCGTCGTCTCCCCGCAGTGGGCTACCAGGTCCACCTCCAGGAACCCCGGGCCCACGTCCTCCCAGTCGGCGAACGTACGCACCGGGACCCTCGCCTTGAGAAGCGTCCCCGGCTTGGCGGCAGGGCGTCCCCGTTCTCTTCGGTAGCGGTGCGTGGCGAGCATCCGGTCGATCGTGGCCGGGCTCATCTGGACCAGCAGCCTTCGCGTCTCCAGGGCCAGCGCGAGTTCCCCTTCCCGCTGGAGCACGGCCACGATCTCGGGGAGAAACGGAGCGAGGCGCTTCGAACAGATCCGTCCGCAGGCCTCCCACACCTGAAGGAGTGCCGCCTTCACGTCCGGGGTGTACATCCGCGGACGTCCCCGGCAGTCCCCTCCCTTGGGTTTCCTTCCGTTCCGGAGGACGCGGATCGCGGCCTTGCGGTGGTACCCAGTGAGGGCCACGAACTCGTCGAGGATCCTCGTCTTGTCGCCGCGCCTCGCACGCAGGTAGCGGGCGCGCAGCGCTCCCACCACCTCCGCCACGCTCGCTTGGGTCATCGGCACCTCCTCGTCTTCGGTAACCCGAATTCTGAGGAACCGACACCCCGCCCGGTAACACTTTCACTGAGGCAACTCGG
>JBFMHB010000149.1 GCA_040752915.1 Acidobacteriota bacterium | reverse complement strand
CCGACGGCGAGGGGCTGGGACAGATGCTCTACCTGCTCGGCTGCCGGCCCAGGTGGCTGCCGAACGGCCGCGTGGCGGGGATCGAGGTGATGCCGCTCAAGGAACTCGGCCGGCCGCGGGTTGACGTAACGGTGCGGGTGAGCGGGATCACGCGCGATAATTTCCCGAACTGCATCGATCTCCTGGATGAGGCGGTGCAGGCGGTGGCGGCGCTTGAGGAACCGCCGGAGCTGAATTTTGTCCGCAAACACACTCTGGCGCAGCTTGGCGGGGCGGCGGACGGAGCGGCCTGGCGGGAGGCGACTTTGCGGATTTTTGCTTCCAAACCGGGGACCTATATGGCGGGGGTTAACTTAGCGGTTTACGCCTCGGCCTGGAAGGACGAGAAGGACCTGGCCGACGTCTTCGTCTACTGGAACGGCTACGCCTACGGGAAGGGGGTCTTCGGCAAGGAAGCCTTCAAACAGCTCCAGGCGAACCTGAAGACGGTGGACGTGACCTACAATAAGGTGGTTTCCGACGAGTACGACCTCTTCGGCTGCTGCTGCTATTTCGGCACCCACGGGGGGATGACCGCGGCGGCCCGGGCGGCCTCGGGCAAGGAGGTCCGCACCTACTACGGCGATACCCGCGAGCCGGAGCACGTGGAGGTGCGCACCTTAGCGGACGAGGTCCGGCGGGTGGTGCGGACGAAGCTCTTGAACCCCAAGTGGATCGAGGGGCAGAAGCGCCACGGCTACAAGGGCGCCGGGGACATCTCCAAGCGGATCGGGCGGGTCTACGGATGGGAGGCCTCCACCCGCGAGGTGGACGACTGGATCTTCGACGACATCACGCGGACCTTCGTGCTCGACGAGGAGAACCGTAAATTCTTCCAGGAGCACAACCCCTGGGCGTTAGAGGAGATCGCGCGCCGGCTCCTGGAGGCGGCGGAGCGAGGCCTCTGGAACGCCGACCCGGAGGTGCTCGATGGGCTTAAAGAGGTCTATCTCGAGATCGAGGGCTGGCTGGAGGAGGATATGGGCGACGTTAAGGGTGACTTCCAGGGCGGCGCTATCGACATCCTCACCGCCGAGGAGGTGGCCGACTGGGGCGCCAAGATGCGGGAGATCAGGGGGAAGCTCGGAGATTGAGGAGGGAGAAAGGATGCTGTGGCTTGAGCCGGGACGGGGGAGCTATCGT
>JBFMHB010000148.1 GCA_040752915.1 Acidobacteriota bacterium | reverse complement strand
CAGCCTCATCCTGGAGCACCCCTCCTTTCGGGGGCGGCGCCCCTCCACTTGTTTACTTCCTTTCGGCAAGATTCTTAGGTGAGGCAACGAATCCATTTCGGAAAGAAATTAGCTGAGGCAAGTCGCCGCGTTGTGGATTTCTCCCTGGAAGGGTATAATTACGAGTTCATTAGGAGTGAGGTGTATGCAGAGGGATCGCTTCCAGGAAATACGCGAGGCCTTCGCCCGGGATATCGCGGGGGCGGCCACGGAGGCGGAGGTCCTCGAAGTCAAGGGGCGCTACCTGGGCAAGAAGCGGGGGATCCTGCCGGACCTGCTTTCGGCGCTGAAGACGGTGCCCCCCGAGGACCGGCGCGAATACGGGCAGGCAGTCAACGCCCTCAAGGGCGAGCTGGAGGCCTCCGTCGAAGAGGCCGTGCGGCGGCTGGCCTCGGCGCGCAGGGCGCCGCCCGCCGTGGACCTTACTCTCCCCGGGCTTCCGCCCGACGTCGGGCGCATCCATCCCATCACGCGGGTGCGAAGGGAGATCGAGGAGATCTTCATCTCCATGGGATACGCCGTGGCCACTGGGCCCGAGGTGGAAGACGCGTACCACAATTTCGAGGCTCTCAACACGCCCGCCGACCACCCCAGCCGGGACATTCAGGATACCTTCTACCTGGAGGGCGGGCTCCTCCTGCGGACCCATACGTCTCCCGTCCAGATTCGCACCATGGAAGCCCGGCGCCCCCCCATCAAGGTCATCGCCCCGGGCCGCGTCTTTCGGCGGGACGACGACGCCAGCCACTCCCCCATGTTCTGCCAGGTGGAGGGTCTCCTCGTGGACAGGGGGGTCACCATGGCCCACCTCAAGGGGACCCTGGACCATTTCTACCGAAGGCTTTTCCGAAAGGACGTCACGGTCCGCTTCCGGCCCTCGTTCTTCCCCTTCACCGAGCCCTCCGCCGAAACGGACCTCACGTGTGTGCTGTGCTCGGGCCGGGGCTGTCCCGTGTGCAAACGGACCGGCTGGCTGGAAGTGGGCGGCTGCGGGATGGTGGACCCCGCCGTCTTCGGCTTCGTGGGGATCGACCCCGAGGAGTACACGGGTTTCGCCTTCGGGTTGGGGATCGACCGGATGGCCATGCTGAAGTACGGGATCGACCACATCCGCCACTTCTACGAGAACGACGCGCGCTTCCTGGAGCAATTCTGAGGCCCCCATGCGATTCCCCCTGAGCTGGATCGGC
>JBFMHB010000147.1 GCA_040752915.1 Acidobacteriota bacterium | reverse complement strand
GACCTCCGTCCCAAGGTGAAGCGCAGAACCGTCTGAGGCCCCTCCCCGGAGGGGCGGAGAGAAGAGACATGGCACGCATCGCCCCTCGAACCGTCGTCACCGCATCCGCTTTCGGCATCGCCTCCCTCGCCGCATCGGCCCAGCAGGACCCCCTCCAGACCACCGCCCAGAAGGTCATCAGCGAGTTCAACGCCCTCGCCCCCTACATCGTGACCATCGGGATCATCCTCGGGGGGCTGGCCATCATGTTCGGCCACTCGGAGGGGTGGAGCCGCCTGGGCAAGGTCATCATCGGCGCCTCCATCGTCATCGGCGCGGCGGCCCTCATCAACGTCCTGATCACGTAAGGCCATGGCGCTCACAGAGCGCCCCGTCCATCGCTCCCTGAACGAGCGCTTCACCATCGCCGGGTACAACGCCACAGAGGTCGTGGCCTGCTACTTCGGCTTCTACTACGGCGTCGCGTTCGGGGGCCTGCTGGCGGGGCTCGTCGTCCTCGCGGTCCTCTTCGCCGTCATGAAGTACGGAAAGACCAAGGATCCGCGCTACCTGGAGATCCTCCTTCGCGCCCGGCGCTTCCGTCCCCAATTGGACGCGGCCCGGCGGAGCGACGCGCCATGGTTCACGAAAAGCTGATCCGCGACCTGAGAAGCACCGAGAGCCTCACCGGCGCCTTGAGCTGGCTCGATTTCGTTGAGCACGGGCCCTACTCCTTTGTCCTCCAAAAGAACGGCAACCTCCTCGCCGTGGCCGAGGTCCTCTCGTGCGAGAGTCAGCTCGCCTCGGATGAGGAGCTGAACGCCGGGCGGGGGGACTTCCACGCCCTGGTTCAGAACCTCGGCCCCGGGACGGCCTTCAGCGTCCACTTCGTGCGCCGGAGGGCGGAACCGCTCACCCTCGAGACGGACCCGAAGGCCCCGGAGATCATCCGCTACCTACGCGAGCGCCAGGCCTCTTTCTGGGGGTCCCGGCGGGGCGCCATGTACGAAAACCGCGTCTTCATCAGCCTGGAGGCTCAGACGGGCGGCCTGAAGGACACCTTCTGGGGGGCCCTCCTGCGGGGGCACCGCACCTTCAACTGGCCCAGGTTCCACGAGAGCCTGGGACGCTTCGCCATCCTGTGGCGCTCGGTCCTCGACAACATGGCCGCCTTCGCGAGGGTCAAGCCCCTGGACCGGGACGAGGCCCTGCGCCTCTTCCACCACTTCATGAACCCCCTCCAGCGGGACGCCGGGCGGAGCCT
>JBFMHB010000146.1 GCA_040752915.1 Acidobacteriota bacterium | reverse complement strand
CAGCATGGTAGCGGATGCGGGGGCCGGGGTCAAGGGGCCCGACGCGCCGCCCTCACCGGGGCCCTACGGGCTTTTGCGCTTCCCGGCCTCCTCGCCCTCTTCGGCGGCGGCCCGCTCGGCGCGGTGGGCGGCCCGCCGGAGCTTGAGGTACTCGATGTAGTCCCGGGCGTGGCCCCTGGCGCCGAGGCCGAAGGCGAGGGCGAGGCCCAGGCCCACGGTGCCGAGGAGGATGGTGAAGGCGCTGACGACGATGGAGTGGGCGATGCCGAGCTGGTCGAAGGCCATGAAGAAGGCGAAAACGATGACCGAGTAGCGCAGGACGATCCCCACGAGGCCCGCCTCGAGGGTGGGCTCGCTGGCGAAGGACCTCGCCACCATGGATTCGAGGACCTTGGCGAGGTAGAAGCCCAACCCCAGGATGACGAAGGCGATTAGGACGTTGGGGAGGAAGAGGATGAGGCGGTCCACGGCGTCGGCCATGAGGTCGAGCCGCACCATCCGGAAGCCTTCCATGAGGAAGAAGAGGACCACCACCGCCATGACGAGGTTCCCGGCGACGGAGGAGAGCTGGAAGGCCGGCTCCCCCTCCCCTTCGGCGCGCTTTTCGAGCTTGGAGAGGCCCACGCGTCCCAGGATGAGGTCGAAACCCATCTCCTTGAGCATCTGGGTCGTCACGTCGCCCAGGTACCGGCCCAGGACGAGGCCCAGGACGAGGAGGAGAAAGGCCGCGAGGATCCGCGGGATGGAGGCGGCCACCTCGTTGAGCATGACCCCGAAGGCCCCCGAGAGCACGGGAAGGTCGAGGATGTCGAAGACCGTGGCGAGGACGGGGATGAGGACCGCCACGAAGACCACCGTCCCCACGAAGCGGGGCACGTCCAGGGATTTCAGGACGCTCTCGAAGCGCAGGCCCGAGACGGCCCGATCGAAGCCCGCGGCCCGGGCGAAGTTTTCCGCAAGGCGCTGGCAGACCCGCGCCACGAAGTACCCGAGCAGGACCACCAGAGCCGCCGTGAACAGGTTCGGCACGTAGCCCAGGGCCTTGGCGAACATGCCCTTGAGGGGATCCACGAGGGCCTGGAGGCCGAGGGCGTCCAGGAAGGGCAGGAGGGCGAAGAGGAGGATGAAGTAGAAGACGAAGTTGCCCATGGCCTCGGGCGTGCCCGGCCCGGCGGCGGGGGGCTCGCCCCCCTCCGCTTCCTCCCCGTACGCGGCGCGCTTCATGCGGCCGTCCAGATCCGCCTTCCTCAGGGCCTTGATGGTGGCGAGCTTGGCCAGAAGGGCCAGGAGCCAGGCCCCGGCGAGGATGAGCATGGCCTTGAGGATCCGGGGGATGGCGAGCCCCATCTCGTTCAGGATGTTCTGTAGGACCATGGAGATGGTGCGGTCCCCGAGGACCTCCAGGGCGAAGATCACGAAGATGACCAGGAGAAGCCAGTAGGCCACGTTCTCCAGGATCGTGGCCACCTGCTTGCGGGCCTTGTCCCGGCCCTCCAGGAGGTCCAGGCCGACCCAGCGGCCGAAGCGCTCGTCCACGTCGGCCGTCAGGAGGATCTGGCGAACGACCTTGCTGATGACCTTGGCGATCATGATGCCGAAAAAGAGGACGAGGATCGCCAGGAACATCCGCACCACCCACGCGGCGCCCGAACCGAGGAAATTCGCCAGGGTCTGACTCACGGCCTCCATGGGGTCCTCCAGGGATCCACGGCGCTCCGTCCGGGCCCACGCCGAACGGGGAAACGATCGCGTTGACTCCACGCCGGGCCTTGACTATCCTACAAACCTGAAGGGAGCGATTCAAGGGTGCACGGGTTCTCCGGCGACGCGCCCATCCTGCCCCCCCGCCCCGCGGCCCCCCGCCTC
>JBFMHB010000145.1 GCA_040752915.1 Acidobacteriota bacterium | reverse complement strand
CCCCACGGCTTCCGGCCGCTGAGCCTGGGGGAGCGCGAGGGCGCCGTCCTGCTCGCCTCCGAGACGGTCGCCTTCGACGTCCTGCGCGGGACCTTCCTCGAGGAGATCCCGCCCGGCGCCCTCTACCGCTGGGACGCGGGCGGGCTGGCCCGGCTCCAGGGCGCCTCCCCGTGCGGCCCCCACCACTGCATTTTCGAGCACATCTATTTCGCCCGGCCTGACAGCCGCGCCTTTTCCGAGCGCATCTTCGAGGTGCGCCGCCGGATCGGCGAGGAACTGGCCAACGGAGATCCCGTCGAGGCCGACGTGGTCGTCCCCATCCCCGACTCCTCCAACTACATCGGGCTCGCCTACGCCCACGCCAAGGGGCTCCCCTTCGCCCTGGGGCTCGTGCGGAATCACTACATCGGCCGTTCCTTCATCTCCCCCGACCAGGTCATGCGGGACGACGCCGTTCGCCTCAAGTTCAACCCCCTTCCGGGATTCTTCGAGGGACGGCGCGTGGTCCTCGTGGACGACTCCATCGTCCGGGGAACGACGATCCGGAAGCTCGTGCGGATGATGCGCGAAAACGGGGCCAGGGAAGTCCACCTCCGCATCGGCTCCCCGCCGATCCGGTTTTCCTGCTACTACGGCATCGACACGCCCGTGCGCGAGCGCCTCGCCGCCGCCTTTCGGTCGCCCGAGGAGGTGGCGAAGTCCCTCGGCGCCGACAGCCTCCGCTACCTGCCCATGGAGGGCCTGCGCTGCGCCGTTTCCTCCCCGGACCATTACTGCTACGCCTGCTTCACGGGGGATTATCCCGAGGGGTGCAAGGCCGAGGGGGACACCGTCTCCGGGGGATGAGGGTCAAGTACATCCGGGGAAGGCGCCGCGCCGACGGCGCGGCCCCCACCCGAGGCCTCGACCAACGGCCCACGCCCTGGTTTCGGGCGCGCGCCTCCCGCCCTCGAGGCGGCCTTACGGCGCCGCCATCAGCCCTTTGAGGGACGCCCAGTCCACGCCTTCGAGCAATTTGCGGGCGCGGACCTTGTCGGCCTGGACCCGGACGAAGACGTTCTGCACCGACGTTCCGGGCGCCCCGGGCTGGTGCGAGGGGCGCATCACGGTCCCCCAGTTCTCCTTGGCCAGGGTCCAGGCCCCCAGGAAGGCGACCGTTGTGCCTTCCCGCCAGGCCTCGTTGACGAACTCCCCCTCTTCGATCCGGTAGACCGTGGCGCCCTGGATCGGCTGTTCTCGAACGGCCCCCTGAGGGATCGTCTCTTCACGGCTGTTGAGCACCAGGAGGACTTCCGCCTCGGCGTCCTTCGCCGCGTTCTTCTGGGCCACGCTCTGGAAGGCCTGGTTCTGGGCTTCCCCGATGGCCCTCAGCTTCTGCCCCACGGCCTCCATTTCCTTCTGGATGCGCTGGACCTCGGCGGTGTCGTTCTTGTTGATGGCCGCGGCGAACTTCTCCCCGAGGACGTTCATCCGATCCATGAGGGCCTCCTGCTCCTCGCGTGGTCCCTGGGAGACCAGGGGCGCGCTTTCTTCGAGGAGGCGGCTCTGGGCCTGCCGGAGGCGGGCCTGGTCTTTCCAGGCGATGAAGCACCGCACTTCCATGGGGTGCTTGGCCGCGCCCGCGGAGACCTGGTCAAAGGACTCCCGCTCGGATTTCTCCGCCACCGTCCACCCGGCCGGGCCAGGGGGGAGGGCCGCGCAGATCACCCCCTCGACCTTCTTCAGAAAGGCACGTTCCGCCGCCGTGGCGGGTCTCATGTCCCCGTCGGCCCGGGTCGAGAGTGCCGCCATCGCTGCCAGCGCAAGGATCAACCATCGCTTCACATCAGCCCCCTTGGGTTCGATTCCGCCGCGCCCGCGGCGGAAAGCCTCACTGTACCGCGCC
>JBFMHB010000144.1 GCA_040752915.1 Acidobacteriota bacterium | reverse complement strand
CCGTGGCCATCTGCCGGAAGGCCCTCGAGGAGGCCCGGAAACGCGGGATGCACCGGCTGATCCTGGATACGGCGGGCCGCCTCGCGGTGGACGAGGCCCTCATGGCCGAGCTGGGCGAGATCGTCTCGGCGGTCAAGCCCGACGAGAGCCTCTACGTGGCCGACGCCATGGCGGGCCAGAGCGCCATGTCCACCGTGAAGGCCTTCCACGAAAGGGTCCGCCTCTCGGGCGTGATCCTGACGAAGGCCGACGGAGACGCCCGGGGCGGGGCGATCCTGTCGGTCAAGGCGGTGACGGGGCTCCCCGTGAAGTTCGTGGGGTCGGGCGAGAAGTACGACGCCCTGGAGCCCTTCCACCCGGACCGCATGGCTTCCCGCGTGCTCGGCATGGGCGACGTCCTCTCCCTCATCGAGAAGGCCCAGTCCGCGGTGGACGAGCGCGAGGCCGAGGAGATGGCGCGCCGCCTGAGAAAGTCCGAGTTCACCCTCGAGGACTTCCGCGGCCAGCTCAAGCAGATGAAGAAGATGGGGCCCCTCGATCAGGTGCTCTCCATGATCCCCGGCGCGAGCGCCGCCCTGAAGGGGGTGGACCCGGGGGAGGTGGATGAGGGGCGGATCCGGCGGGCGGAGGCCATCCTCAACTCCATGACCCCCCACGAGCGAGAGCACTTTCAGGTCATCAACGGGAGCCGCAGGCGGCGCATCGCCCAGGGCTCGGGGACCACGGTGGCGGAGGTGAACCAGCTCCTGAAGCAGTTCCTCACCATGAGGAAGATGATGGGACAGTTGAAGAAGGGCGGCATGAAAAACATGCGCCGGCTCCTCTCGGGAATGGGGCGCTGAGGCGCATCCCGGGCCGCGTTGACAGGCCCCGGGGCCCATGCTAGATTGAGCTTGCCCTTCTAAGGGTTAGGGGGAAAGGGGACGCATGGCCAGGAAGCGCATTCTCATCGTCGACTACGAGCCCAAGCTCCTCAACCGGCTGCAGTCGCTGCTTCCCGACGACCGTTTCGAGGTCGCCACGGCGCAGGACGGCTTCCAGGCCCTGGAGGAGTTCGACCGCTTCCAACCCGACATGGTGTTCCTGAGGACCATGCTTCCCAAGAAGCACGGCTTCCAGGTCTGCCAGGAGATGGTGGAGCGCACCGGGTCGCGCCAGGTCCCCGTGGTCATGCACTGCAGCATCTACAAGAGCCGGAAGTACCGGAACGACGCCATGAAGATCTACGGCGCCGCCGAGTACCTCGAAGACCCCATCGAGGCGGAGGTCCTGAACGAGATCCTGGACCGGTTCCTGTTCAAGGCCCCGGCCCCGGTTCCGGCCCCGGTTCCGGCTGCGGCCCCGGCCCCAGTGGGCCCCTCGACGGTCCCTCCGCCCCCGGCCGCCGCCCCCAAGGCCGCGCCACCGCCCGCGCCGCCCAAGCCCAAGTCCGCCGCGTCGAGCGTGGACAAGACCCTGGAGGAGACCCTTTCGGGCCTCCGCCGGGACATGAAGATCCCGAAGGCGACCTCCGTGGAGGCCACCGTTCCCCTCACCGACTTGGGTTCGCCGCCCGCCCCGCCCAAGGCCGGCGCCGCGCCGGGCGCGGACCGCGACGTGACCTCCGAGGATCTGTTCGGCGAGGTGATCCAGGACGTGCTGGAGGCTTCCCCCGCTCCGGCTCCGCCCAAGGCCGCCGAGCCGCCGGCGCCCGAGCCTCCCCGGGCGGCCGCGCCGCCTCCCCCGGCCCCGCCTGCGGCCGTGGCGCCGCCTGCGCCGGAGCCTCCCAAACCCGCGGCGCCGCCTCCACCTCCGCCGCCGGCGCCGAAGGTCGAGCCCCCTCCTCCGCCCGAGCCGACGGTGAAGATGACGGCTGTTCCCGCCAAGGGCCCGGCCCCTGAACCCCGAAAACCGGCCGCGCCGAAGATCGACCTCGAGAGCGCCCTGGGAGGAAGCCTCCAGGAACCCCTGCGGACGGAAGATTCCACCGTTCGTCGCCTCAAGGCCAAGTCCGAGACGGAGCTCTCCAAGAAGCTGGAGGAGACCCTTTCGGGCGTGAAGCTGGGTGCCCCGAGGACGCCGCCCCCCGAGCCGCCCCGGGCGGCC
>JBFMHB010000143.1 GCA_040752915.1 Acidobacteriota bacterium | reverse complement strand
TGAAAGGGGGATCTACGAGCCTTCCATCGAGGAAATTACGGCTCGTGCCGATTTGGGGAAGGGGACCTTCTACCAGTACTTTCCCTCCCGGGAGGCCCTGATCGCCGAACTTGTGCGGCAGGGGTTCTGTCGCCTCGCGGAGGAAACCGGGATTCGCCTGAAGGGCCTGCCCGCGGGAGCGGACCCGCTCCCGGTGATTCTCGATGCCCACGAGGCTTTCTTTTCGAACCGTCCGGAGTATCTGCTCCTTTTCCACCAGGCGCGAGGCTGGATGAAGATGTCCCGTCACCACGGTCCGGCGCTGAGGGAGGCCTTTGAGGGCTACGTGGCTGACCTGGCCCGGTTCCTCTCCGGCGGGACAAGCCCCACGGGCGGGCCGCTCCGTCGGGAGGCTTTGGTGGTGGCGGGATTCATCTCGGGAGTACTCTCCTTCCGGAGGATCTTGGAGCTTGAAAACCCTGAACAATCGTTGACCGAGGATCTCGCGGTTCTCGGAAAGCGTGGGGTGCGTTCGGCCCTATCCAAAAAGGGACTCCAAGCCAAGAACGGCCGCTGATCGTGTACTTCCCGATCCCTCCCGAGTCGATCCCGATTCAGTTCCGAGAGTCTCCCGCCACGGACCTCTGGGCGTCCGATATTCCCTCGCCTCCGATCGAAAGATAGCCTGCGACGGTGGCAACCATGGCGGGGATGAGAGCCCAGGGATTGCCCGTGGTCTCCGCGACGAAGGCCACAGCCGCCACGGGGGTGCGGTATCCCGCACCGACAAACGCCGCCAGTCCAACGAGGGGGTACAGGGAGTCGCTGGAACCGACCACCGTGCGGCCAAAAGCGCTTCCCGTCAGGGTCCCCAGCACGACCAGCGGGAAGAAGACCCCACCGACACCTCCCCCCGCCAAGGTCAAGGCCGTGGCAAAGGCTTTTGCGCACCAGAAAAGGAGCACGGTCTCGAGAGGTTCGCTCTCTGCGAGCACGTGTTGAACCAGCCGGTGGCCCGGACCATAGAGGAACGGCTCCCCCGCGACGCGGAGGACCAGAACTCCGGCCAACCCCAGCACGAGGCCAGCCAAGAGCGGCCTTGCCCACCGCGGCAACCTCTCGAACAAGGTCCGGGTGGATCGAACGAGCCGCGAGAAAAAGCGGGCGAGGAGGCCGCAGCAGATGCCGAGGGGGATCGCCCAGATCAGGTCGTGAAGGTCGAAGGCCCGGTGGGTCTCCACGGCGAAGAGCACTTCGCTTCCCGCGAGGAGCGCGAAGGTAACGTAGCTCGAGGCCGAGGCAACCATGGCCGGAATGAACGCCCTGCCCGCGATCCCGTCCCGGTGGAGCGCCTCGAGGGCGAACAGGAGCCCCGTAAGGGGTTGGCGGCCACGCCGGCGGCGGCGCCGGCGACCATGAGCAGGCGCGCGTCTTCTCCCTTGAACACATCTCTGAATCGGCGCTGGATGGCCTCTCCCAGGCTCGATCCAAGGAAAATCGAGGGGCCTTCCAATCCAAGGCTTCCTCCCGTGGAAAGGGTAACGAAGGACGCCGCGAGTTTCCCGGGGAGGTCGGTCCAGCTGAAACGGGCGTTTGAGCTGTGGCAGCGGGCGATATAGGCCTCGGTAAGGGCTCCCTCCTTGGAAGGAACGGCGTATCGAGTGAGCGCATTGGAGAGGAGGAGGCCTGCCATGGGGAGGAGCAAATACACCGGGGAGAGGCGGAGCCCGAAAACGATGGGGACACCTCCTCCCTTAACAAAAAGTCGAACACGGCCACGAGGGCGCCTGTGACCATCCCCAGGAAGGCGCAGAAGGCGACCCAACGCAAAACCTGGGTCCGGGCAGCCCGAAGCTTGTGCCGCACTTCGATGGGGCGTCCGAAGAGCCCCAGCAGGCGGCCCCTCGCCCTGCGCAAGACTCGTCTCGTCCCGTGGCGGACGTCTTGGGCTCCCTCTTCGTTCGGGGGGGCGGTAGGGTGCATGGGTACGAATCTATCACGATCCCTTGGACGAGTCCGACCCCTGCCCCCGGTTGCCTGTGCGGGGCGGGCCTGCGTAGAATGGTCCCGGAGGTCGGAATGGGTCCGAGGCTGAAGAGTTGCCGGCGCTCTCCGGGCCGGCGGGAGCCGAAGCGTTGACCTCCGAAGCCCCTCTCA
>JBFMHB010000142.1 GCA_040752915.1 Acidobacteriota bacterium | reverse complement strand
GCGTCGCGCTCACCTGGTCCCAGATCAGCCCAGGAGGCACCGTCCCCGTCAGCGAGAAGGAGTAGGGCGCCGTCCCGCCCGACGCCGTGAAGGTCACCGACCAGGGCGTGCCCCTCTGCATGGGCGGAAGGACCGCCGGGTCGATCGTGATCGTCGGACAGCCCGCCGGGCAGACGCCGTAGTACTGCAAGTAGTTCGACGGCGTGAAGCCCCCCGTGGATCCGCCGGCGAGGTAGAACCGGTCGCCCACCGTCTCCCCTTCTACGCGGTACACGGCATGCGGGAAGGAGGCCACCACGTTCCAGGCCGAGCCGTCGTACGTCAGAACGTCCGGCAAGACAATACCGAACGAGGCATCCACCCCGCCGGCCATGATGGGCGTTGGGGTGCCGGCAACGTCCAGCACGCCGTCGCCCATTCCCCAGACACCGAAGGGAAGAGCCGCCATGTCGGCGTTTTCGGCTCCCCAGGACCCGAGCCCGAAGTCGTAGCACTGAGTGGAAGAGAAGACGTTGGATCCGGCGTCCACCCCGCCCGCGATGCAGAGCCTCCCGTTGTAGAGGAACGAGGCGTGAAAATCCCTGGGCGTCGTGAAGGGCGGCAGGGGCGTGAGGGTGTTGGCCGCCACGTTGTAGACATAGGCCGTATTCAGGTTGCCTCCGCCGGGCACCGTGGCTCCGCCCGTGATGTAGCAGAGGTTGGAGACGGGATCGCACACGATGTCGGGAGCCCAGATGCCACCCGGGGGGAAGCCGGCGGGGAGGGGCGGCGTCGTCCAGGTGTCCGTCACCATGTTGTACACGTGCAGGGTGGTCACTCCCGATTCGGCGTCGGGGAACAGCACCACCACGGCGTCGCCGCCCGCGTCCAATCCCGTGGCCCCGTCCACCGCGTAGTCGATCTGGGGGGCCGGTTCGGGGGTCCCGGAGGACCAGGAGCCGGTCGCCGGGTCATAGATGTCCACGGCGCCGCCCGAGCCGTGACCCGCCACGTTGAAGAGCCGTCCGCCGTACGCCGCTACCACGTTGTCCATGTGGACGCCGGGGGAGGGCGGGCCCTCTCCGACGAGGACGTCTACCGCGGTAGTGGACAGAGCGAGAGAGTCAAAGGTGGCCGGGTTGGCCTGGTCGGTGGCCGTCACGGTGACGGGGTCGATCTGTCCGGGGAGGGCCGAGGCGGGAACGTTGTGGGTCACCGAAAAGTCGGCCGAGGCGCCGTCGGCCACGGGGCCCACGGTGGCGGGACCGGCCACGGGCCAGGTGTTGCCCGTGTAGGAGAGGTCGAAGGTGGCGTCGGCCCCCGTGTAGTTGGCCAAGGTCAAGTTGTAGACGACGGGAGAGCCGATACAACCCGCCTGGGCGGTCGCGGCCGCGCCGAGAACCACGCCCGTGCAAGGCGGCACGGAGGAGGGCGGGTTGGTCCACTGGTCGCACGCCGGCATTCCGGCCGGGGTGTACAGATCGCTCGAGCAGGGCCAGTGGGGCGGACCTCCATATTCGTCTCCGTCCCAGTACCAGGAGACCTGGGCGTCCCCGGCGATGGGCGTCCCGCCGGGCGTCACCGTCACGCAATAGGTGGCCGTGCAGGAATCCGTGGAGGCCTGGTAGCGCGAGTGGTTGATCTGGACCTCGTTCGTGGTCCCGTTGAAGAGGCTCCAGGAAAAGGTCCCCCAGGACCCGGAGTTGCAGGAGGGCGTGCCGCTCACCGCCACGTTCGTCACCGTCCAGCCCGCCGGAAAACGGAGCCACAGGGTGTACACGTATTCCCAGTCGGTGGTGAAACTGTCGGCCTGAAAGCAGAGCGTCTGGGAACCGGAGGCCAAGAAGCATTCGGCTCCCGAGCCGCCGGGGGAGAAGATCACCGCGCTCCCGCTGAGGGAATTCACGCTCACGACCCCGTTCGCATCCCGGCCCGGACCCTCCGGCGCGGCGCCCGTGCAGGCCTCCGCCTTCACCGCGCCCGAATCCGGTGACGCCGCGGAGACGGCCCACGGGACGGCCAGAAGCACCGTCATGAACACGATCAATGCGAGATTGCACCCCCATGGAACGAGCTTCCTCATGGTCCCCTCCTCTCGGTGCGATTCGACACCACTCCCCACCCTTGTCGTCGCGCCCCCGCGGCGGTCTTATTGAAGATGTTGCCAATAATATAGGATCTCGTGAGGCGAATTTTCAAGGAAAAAGGCGGGGCCGAAGCCCCGCCCGTTCCTTGACTCCTCCTTGAGGATCGGACCTCACGCCGGAGGCGGAACGATCCCCCCGCACGGCGGGTTGTTGGTGGTGTTGCTGTCGGTGAGGGCCGAGTAGACC
>JBFMHB010000141.1 GCA_040752915.1 Acidobacteriota bacterium | reverse complement strand
AGGGCATGAAGTTCGTCCACACGTAGTGGCCCGTCACCGAGTCCACGCACAGCTGGGCACGGTTCAGGTTGTCGTAGAAGTTCAAGGTGTACAGGGGTTCCGACTCCAGCGTGTAGGCCTGGCTCCCTGTGTACTCGTTGGCGTCCATCACGTGAATCGTGAAGTCGTAGGTCCCCGCCCAGGTCGGCGTACCCGACAGCGTCGCGCTCACCTGGTCCCAGATCAGCCCAGGAGGCACCGTCCCCGTCAGCGAGAAGGAGTAGGGCGCCGTCCCGCCCGATGCCGTGAAGGTCACCGACCAGGGCGTGCCCCTCTGCAGAAACGGAAGGGGCGGCGCGGGATCGATAACGAGGGTGGGAACGCAGGTCGCTGTGAGAACATTCAGCGTCCAACTGACCAACGTCCCACCGTCACCGGCCAAGTCGTCCGAGACGGTGAGGGTCCATGTCCCGTTCGGATCCTCCCCAAGGAAGGCTCCGAAGGCCTCTTCCGGCACCAGGGGCGTAGCGAGGGTTAGGTTGACGTACGCGTTGTCGGTGGCCAACCCGTTGTTCGTGGTGTAGGGAACCTGTCCATCCACGTCGGCGTTGTCGTCCCACAGTGTGCCGTTGAACACATTGTCATTCCCGCTCCCGTTGTCTGTGGTGAGGGTCACCACCGTTCCCGCGGGCGATTGAAGGGTGACATCCAGATCCGCCGCAAAGGTGTGCTCCAGAAAGGTGGTCAGCGTGAGACCGCTGAGGGAGTCCCCTGCGCCGGCCACATCCAAAGTGGACGTAACCACGGCGGGGCCTGTGGGGATGGCAGTCGAAGCAGACTGTGTAAACGAGTAGGCCGTTTCGATCGGCGGCCCCGAAAGAGTGGTGAGTTCCAGGCTCCAGTCGGACAGGTTCCCTCCGTCACCGGCCAGATCATCCGATATCGTGAGGGTCCAGGTCCCATTCGGGTCTTCGCCAAAGAAAGCCCCCATGGCCTCCTCTGGGACGAGAGGGCTCGCCAAGGTCAGGTTTACGTACGTGTGGTCGGTGACCAAACCGTTGTTGGCCAAATAGGGCACCTGGCCTCCCGGGTTGGCCGAATCATCCCAGACCGTTCCGTCAAAGACGTTGTCATTCCCCGCCCCGTTGTCGGTGGTGAGCGTCACGATGGTCCCGGCCGGCGACTGGAGCGTAATGTCCAGGTCTGCCGCGAAGGAGTGAGTAATGTGCGTGGAGACGTTAACGTCCCAGATGAACGTGCCCGCACCGGCCACGACTAGGGTGGAGGTCACAACCGCCGGCCCGGTGGGGATCGCCACCGGAGTACCACCGCCGTGGGTCGTGGTAGTCGAAAGGCAGGAAGATGGCGGCAACAACGGCACAGAGAGCACCGCGTCAGGGACCGCCTCGGGTTGACCCTGCGCCATGGGTCGATCTCCACCCATGGACATAGAAAGGCGCTCCCACTCCTCTTCCAGCGCGGCCAGGGCCTCTTGCGCCTCTTGAAGGCTTGGGTCGGAGGCCAGTTTCAGTCGAAGGGAGGCCTGCTCCGACTCGATCCGGACCATCCGGTCCAGGGCCGCCTCCTTCCATCCATCAGGCTCCTGGGCGCAGGGGACCCAGGGCACGAAAACCCAGCTAATGAACGCCAGGACCATCGTCCATCCGCCCAGAACGCATGTCTTTTTCATTCGTCCCTCCCCAGCACCGGCGCGACCCGACAAATGGCCGCACGGACCGCAATGCCCACGAGCCACGAACCCGCCTCACGATCCCAGCCATCCAGCGCCGCCTGCCCGGATCCTTTTTCCCCGCTTGGTCCCATAGCAGGAAACAGCAGGTCTGTCCCCACAAGCCTCGTTTTCTAGTCTCGTCCTCCCTGGCCTCCGCCTTCGGCAGGCTTCTCTCCTCACAACACGGAGCAATCCAGCGCAAGGGATCCTGGATTCCCAGTGAGTTAATTGTTATTGCGCGAAGAGATTCAAGTCAAGTCCCGGGGCCCCCTCGGGTTTCAATCCAACCGGGGCGCTTGAGGGTAATCTCCCTTCGTGTAAATCCCTCCCTCACGGACGATAGCGCCCGGCCTGGACTGCGCTCCCAATCAGACCAGACCGGTTTTCCTTCTTGAACCTAGTCCCGTCCCCTGCGTCTTGGCCGCACCACCCCAGGGCCCGTAAGGGAGGACGATGAGTTCGCCTCCGTCCCCCCGGTCCCCGGCCTGCGGACCGTCGAGGAGGTCACCGGGAATCCGGAACCGCCGAGGGAAATAATGGGCGGGGCCGAAGCCCCGCCCGTTCCTTGACTCCTCCTTGAGGATCGGACCTCACGCCGGAGGCGGAACGATCCCCCCGCACGGCGGGTTGTTGGTGGTGTTGCTGTCGGTGAGGGCCGAGTAGACC
>JBFMHB010000140.1 GCA_040752915.1 Acidobacteriota bacterium | reverse complement strand
ACTGGGTCGAATAGATGATTTCTTTCGCCATGGTACTGCCTCCGTCTCTCGACTCTTATTCCACGATGCCCAGGATCTCGTCCTCGCGGACGACCACGTGTTCCACGTCGTCGATCTTGATCTCGGTGCCGGCGTACTTGCCCACGAGAACCTTGTCGCCGGCTTTCACGGACATGGGCATGCGCTTGCCCTGGTCATCCAGGCGCCCGGGACCGGCGGAGATGACCTCGCCTTCCATGGGCTTCTCCTTGGCCGTGTCGGGGATGATGATGCCTCCGCGAACCATCTCCTTGGCTTCCAGGCGCTTGATCAGAACCCGGTCATGCAGCGGTTTCACCTTCATGGCAATGCCTCCTCCGTCGTCAGAGTGGTTTAGCAACAGTCGCCTCAGATTGCTAATTATATAATCTGACTAGAGCCTTGTCAAGTATCCTTAGCCTCTTGTTAGAGAGGGGTTTGCACCCCCTCCGGTTGCCCCCGGGGGGTCCCTTTCGTATACTCGGCGAGGAGGCAGCCGTGGAACCTTCGGTCCGTTGCGCCCTGGTCCAGATGGCCCCCGCCCTCGGGCTCCTGCGGTCCAACCTGGAGCGCCACCTCGAATGGCTCCAGACCCCCGAGGCCCGGCAGGCCGACCTGGTGGTCTTTCCCGAACTGTCCCTTACGGGGTACCTCCTCCAGGACCTCGTGGCGGAGGTGGCCCTTCCCGTGACCGAAGGGGGGTTCCTGAAGCCCCTGGTGGAGGCCAGCCGGGAGCGGGACGTGGTGGTCGGGCTCGTGGAGCAGAGCCCCCAGTTCCTCTTCCACAACACCGCCCTCTATCTCTCGGGGGGGCGGATCCTGCACGCCCATCGCAAGGTCTACCTCCCGACCTACGGCATGTTCGACGAGGGCCGGTATTTCGCCCCCGGGGCCTCCTTCGAAGCCTTCGAGACCCGCTTCGGGCGCATGGGCCTCCTGATCTGCGAGGACGCCTGGCACCTTTCGGCGCCCTACCTCCTGGCCCTCCAAGGGGCCCACACCCTCCTGGTGACGGCGGGGAGCCCCGGGAGGGGCCTGGCCGTGAGCGGGAGCGAGGCCGCCTCGGTGCGCACCTGGGAGCGGGTGGGCCAGACCCTGAGCCAGTTCCTCACGACGCACTGGGTCTACGTGAACCGGGTGGGGTACGAGGACGGGCTGGCCTTCGCCGGGGGCTCCTACGTCTCCGATCCCTTCGGCGACCTGCTCCTCGACGGCGACGAGAACCGGGAGGCCGTCTACCGGGCCGACCTGGACCTGGGCCGGGTGCGGCGGGCCCGCACCCTCACGCCCCTCTTGCGGGACGAAAAGCCCGAACTCGTCCTGAGGCACCTCGAACGTCTGGTGAGCCGGGCCGGCGCCCCGGATCGGAGCGGCCCATGAACCGGCCCTATCCCCCTCCCGTCCACGCGGACCTCGCCCTTTCCATCACCCAGCGCTTCCTCGAGGAGGAACTCCGCAAGACCGGCTTCCGGCGCTTCGTGGTGGGGCTCTCGGGCGGGGTGGATTCGGCCCTCTCCTGCGCCCTGGCGGTCCGGGCCGTGGGGCCCGAGGCCGTGCTCGCCGTCAAGATGCCCTACCGCACCAGCGACCCCCGCTCCGAGCAGGACGCCGACTCGGTCCTGTCGCTCCTCGGCGTGCCCTCCGAGCGGGTGGACATCACCCCCATGGTGGACGCCTACTTCGCGGGTCGGGACGAGGCCACGCCCCTGCGGCGCGGGAACCACATGGCCCGGACGCGCATGGCCGTCCTCTTCGACCTCTCGGCCCGCGAGCGGGCCCTCGTGCTGGGGACCTCCAACAAGACCGAACTCCTCCTGGGCTACGGCACCTGGTACGGGGACATGGCCTCCTCCCTCAACCCCATCGGGGACCTGTACAAGACCCAGGTGTGGCAGTTGGCGCGCCACCTCGGCCTGCCCGACCCGGTGGTGACCAAGGCCCCGTCGGCGGACCTCTGGAAGGGCCAGACCGACGAGGCCGAGATGGGCCTGACCTACGCCGAGGCCGACGCCATCCTCTACCTTCTCGTGGACGAGCGCTGCACCATGGAGGAGACGGCCTCCGCGGCGGGCGTCCCCCTCGACCGCGTCGCCAAGGTGCTCCGCATGATCGAGGCCAGCCAGTTCAAGCGCCGCCTGCCCGTCATCTGCAAGCTCTCCCACCGCACCATCGGCATCGACTTCCGCTACCCCCGCGACTGGGGCAGGTAGCGCCGCCACTCCCAAATCCCAAATCCCAAATCTCAAATCTCAAATCCCAATTTCCCAATACCCTTCTCCCCATCCGGCCCGGCGCCTTCGGCGCCTCCTCCGGGGCTCGGCCATTCCGTCGAAGCGCACGCGCTTCTCCGCCCCGGCCCTTCGCCCCGTCCGCCCTTCGGGCGGGCCGGATTCTTCGG
>JBFMHB010000139.1 GCA_040752915.1 Acidobacteriota bacterium | reverse complement strand
CCGAGATCCCCTGGGCCACGATGCGCTGGAAGTCCGCGATTCCCTGGGCCTCGATGCGCTTGCGCTCGGCCTCCTGGGACTCCTTCTGGAGGACGAACTTCATCTGCTCCGCCTCCTGCTCCCGGCGGAGCTTCTCCTGGATGGCGTTGGCCACCACGGGGGGAAGACCGATCTTTCGCAGGAGGACCTGCTCGGCCACAATGCCGCGCTCCTGCGTCATCTTTCGAAAGAGAACGAAGATCTCCTGGGCGATGCGCTCGCGCTCGGCGGAGTAGAGAGCCTTGGCCTCGTAGGAGGCCGTGATTTCCCGGATGGCCGACCGGAATTGGGGCTCCACCACCACGGAGTCGTAGTTGCGCCCCACGGTCTTGTAGATCTCGGGGGCTTTGGAGGGGTCGAGGCGGTAGAGGAGGGAGACTTCGAGGTTCATGATGAGGCCCTCCTTCGAGGGGACCTCCGCCGTCTCCTTCATCTCCTGGGTCTGGATCGTCATCTTCACCACGCGCGTGAAGGGAAAGACCACCCGAACTCCGGGCGGCAGGATGCCCGAAGACACGACGCCGAAAAGATCTTTGACCCCCACGTGGCCCGCGGGAACCACTTTGATGGGGCTCCCCACCAGAAAGAGGATCAGACCGAAGAGCGCCAGAAAGAAGATCCCGATGCCCTTTCCCACCCGCTTCACCTGATCCGGGTCGTCCATCGTCACGTTTCGCATGGCTCCCTCCCTGCCTGGGTGGGGAGATGCTACCAGAGGCCGCCGCCCAAGAGAAGAAGCCGCCGGGGCCGCCTCCTGCCTCGTAGCTCAGCCGTGCTTGGCTCCGTGGCGCGGCCGCCTCGGCTTCCTTGCACTAGGCCCAACGGCGCCGGGACGCGCCTTCCTCCGCTTCGCTCCGGAAGGCAGGCCGCATAAAACGGACCAGAAAAGATCTTGGACAGCCGTGACTTCGTCCCTTTTTCCTCTTTGGCGGGCGAGGCGCCCGCCCCACGGATGCAACGCCGTCGCCCTCGGGGGCTCTGCTCCGGCGCCTTGCCACATGCATCTTGCAATGGGTGGGAGGCGTCGCCCGACGCCGATCTTCTACAGGGGAGGCCCGCCGTGGCCGCCCACCTCGAAGGCCTTCCCCCGCCGTGGCGGCTCTTGCTTGCAAGAGCCGGCCCCCCGGCCCCTACAAAGGCCCCCTTTCACCTTTCTTTTTAAATCCCAATTTCTAAATCCCAAATGCCCCTTTTCTTTGGTCTCCCGTCTCCCGTTCTTCCTACCAGTACTTCTCCCGGTGAACCTGCCCGGCCTTTCCGGGGCCTCCCTCCGAGAAGCCCTGCTCGCCGAGGGCCGCCATCATGGCCTCGACCATGAGCGGGTTGCCGCAGAGGAAGACGTGGGTGTCCTGAGGAGAGGGCGTGAAGCCGAAAGAAAGGTCGCGGGGCCCCCCCTTCCAGAAGTCGTGGAGAAACCCCGTGAAGCCGGACCAGGGGACGATCTCCTCCCGGGGCTCGGAGACCACGGGCAGGTACGTGAACCGGGGGCTCAGCCTCTGCATGGTCTCCAGCTCCGCCCGGTACCCCAGGTCCCAGGAGTGGCGTGCGCCGTGGAGCACCACCGTTCGGCCCCGGTCGGGGTCGGCGAGGTGGGTACGGAGCATGCTCATGTACGGCGCCAGACCCGTCCCCGTGGCCACCAGGACCAGATGGTGCCCGGGGGGAACCCGGTCCAGCGTGAACATCCCCACGATGCGGGGCGATAGGAAGACGGGGTCGCCCACCTTCAGGGCGAAGAGCCGGGGCGTGAGGGACCCCGACTTCACGAGGGCGATGTAGAACTCCAGGTACGATTGCTCCACCGACGAGGAGGCGATGGAGTAGGCGCGGCGGATGACTTTCTCCGGTTCGGGCGCCGGATCCTCCGCATCGCAACCGGCCGCCCGGGGGGCGTCCCCCCTCAGCCCCACCACCGTGTACTGCCCCGCCTTGAAGATCGGCAGGCTCCACCCCTTGGGCACCACCCTCAGGATCATGAGGCCGGGCGCCACCTCCACCTTTTGGGCCACCACTGCGTTGTAATCAAAGTCCGCCATGCGTCCCCCCGGAGCCAGGGAGTATGCCAGAGCCCCCTCGGCATTTCAAATTCCTTCATCCGGATAGAGCTGGGAGCGGACGTCCACGTCCCAGGAGGGGTCTTCCGAGAGGTCCATGAGGCGCAGGGGGCCCGGTTGGCCCTCCTTGCGCGTGCTGGTCCCGGCGTCGTAGCACCGCGGGATCCCCCAGACGCCCGCGTAGGCCCCGCCCGCGTGGTTGTGGCCGAAGAGCAGGGCGTCCAGGGGACCGTTTTCCTTGAGCACCCGGGCGAGCCCCAACGCGTCCTTCAGCTCATGGAGGGGGCCCATGGGGTCGAAGGGGTGGTGGTGGAGGTAGACCACCCGATGCCGCGCCGACCGCACCT
>JBFMHB010000138.1 GCA_040752915.1 Acidobacteriota bacterium | reverse complement strand
CATGCTTGACCCCCTGAAGGGATCTGTTTATCATGAATGCGAGATTCCGGGCAGGCCTCATTTTCAATCATCCGAGAGGCCGGAGGTCCGGGGCCGTTGGACGGAATGGGAAGACGGGTAGAGGATTCGGACGAATCGGTCCAGGAGGGCAGTGAAATGAGGAAACAATGGTTGGTGTCCCTGGCGGTGCTGGCGCTCCTCGCCCTGCCGGCCTCCGCGCAGGTGATCGACGGAGACTGGGAAATCAGCCCCATGGTGGGCTACAGCTTCCCCGGCGCCGAACTCAAGAACGGCTTCGAGGGCTCCCTCGGCCTCGGGTATCACTTCACCAAGCAGTGGGGCCTCGAACTTCAGACGGCCTACGCGGACAGCAAGGTCCTGGACCTGAACCGCGACATGTCCACCCTCCGCCTGTCGGTCCTCTTCAACTTCCTGCCGGACCACAAGACCGTTCCCTACGTGAAGGTCGGCCTGGGCGGCACGGCCATGGATCCGGACGGCTTCGGGGACGTCTTCGACGGTGACAAGTCCGTCCACCTCGGAGGCGGCATCCGGCGCTTCCTGTCTCCCCGGGTGGCCCTCCGCATGGAGGCCCTGGCCTCCTACACCTACGACGCCAAGTACGGCAACACCCACGCCTACGAGCTTCAGAAGATCCGCGGGTCGATCCCCTGGCCCCTGCCTCCCCGTCCCGCGCTGTACCAGTGGAACACGCTCTACCCGGTCAAGGACTCCTTCATGAGCTACGAGGTCCTCCTGGGCCTCTCCTTCTTCCCCAAGAAGCGCCCCCTGCCTCCGCCTCCCCCGGCCCCGGCGCCCGTGCCCGAGCCGGCGCCCCAGCCCGTCGCCCCGCCTCCGCCTCCGCCGCCTCCGCCTGCGCCCGTCAAGCCGGCGCCGGCCATGATGACCGTCTCCCTCAGCGAGGTCATCTCCCATTTCAAGGTCGACAAGTGGGACCTCCCGGCCGACGGGGTGTCCCTCCTCGACGGCGTGGTGGCTCGGTTGAACGAATACCCGGCGCTCCAGGTGAACATCACCGGGCACACCGATTCGGACGGCTCCCGCAGCTGGAACGACACGCTGAGCCTCCGCCGGGCCGAGGCCGTGAAGAAGTACCTCGTGGCACACGGAATCTCCGAGTCCCGCATCCTGAGCGCTCTGGGCAAGGCGGACACGGAGCCCATCGCCGAGAACACCACCAAGGAAGGCAAGTCCAAGAACCGCCGCGCCGAAGTGAAATCGGTGGCGCCCATCCAGGTCCCCGTCAAGTAAAGCTCTCTGCCTTTCGAGTGTCGGAGGGGGGGCGGCCGTGCCGCCCCCTTTTCGTTTCGGGAATTCCGCGCGGCCCAGCCCCGTTGGAGCACGCAGCCCGGAGGGGCCCGGATCGCGAGGGAAAGTCATGCCTGTCCAAGATCGTTTTACCCGTCTTGCGCCGCCTGCCTTCCGGAGCGAAGCGGAGGAAGGCGCGTCCCGGCGCCGGTGGGCCGAGTGCAAGGAAGCCGAGGCGGCTGCGACGCGGGCGTACTGGGATGTACGTCGAGGAGCTGGCCGGAGAAGGCTGACGCCGCAATCGGTCCGGCGCCGCCGGCGCAACGCCGGAGGAGGGGGGAGAGGCATTCCAGCACGAGGCCGGGCCGGGAGCCCGAAGGGCGGCGGAGGGGCTGGGGACGGGGCGCGGGGAGGCTGGCATGGACGCGCCCGGACCAGGCCCTCCGTGCCGCGCCAAGGGCGCGGCCAGGGCCCGGCCGACGTTCGAAGGAGACACGCTGCTTTCTTTTGGACACGCATAAGGGAAAGTGTGTGTTCTTGTTGCAATCCGGAAATCGGCTTGCTATGTTGGGTCCAGACGAAACAGACTCTTCCTCAAGAGAAGGAGGGACATTTGATGGCGAAACGGATTGGATGGGTGGCCCTTGTCCTGGCGCTCCTGGCCTTGCCGGCCTTGGCCCAGGCGGAAAAGGGCATGTGGGAATTCTCCCCGATGATCGGGTACTCGGGCCACGGCAACGAGATTTCGAGCGGCCTGATGGGCGCGTTCTCTGCCGGGTACAACTTCACCGACGCCTGGGGACTGGAATTCCAGCTCGGGTACGGCGACGCCGAGTTCGACGACCGGAACTACGACGCCCAGAGCCTCCGGCTTTCGGCGCTCCGCTCCTTCCGAACCGACAAGTTCTGGGAACCCTACCTCAAGATGGGCCTGGGCTGGGTGGCCTACCGGTCGGACTCCTTCGCGGACGCCTTCGAGGGGGACAAGCAGGCCCACCTCGGCTTCGGCCTGCGCCACCACATCAGCCCCCGGGTCGCCTTCCGCGTGGAGGCCCTCGCCAAGTACTGCTTCGATACGGACTATCCCAACGAGCATGAGAACGTGGTCCTGGGCGGAACGTCCATGCGCGTTCCCAAGGTGGGAGGCGCCTACTGGAACGCCGAACTCCTGGCGGGACTCAGTTTCTTGAAGCGCAAGCCGTTGCCTCCGCCGCCTCCTCCTCCGC
>JBFMHB010000137.1 GCA_040752915.1 Acidobacteriota bacterium | reverse complement strand
TAACGCGCCAGGCGGTATATTTCCTTCGGTAAGCATTTCCACTGCATCGGGGGAAGCCTCCTTTCGCCGGGGAGCTTCCCCCAAATCTTATCCCCTTCGTCTCACATGTATCTGAACTTATGCAGCACACCATTTGACCCGCTTTGCGTACTGGGTTATTTGCACCACCACAGTCCCTGTCGTCATTTGCCCATGTCCGTTGCTCGGACGCCCTGGACCCACCGTGTTGCCCAGCCTACCGTCCGCGTGTTTCGAATTTCTGGACCCGTCTCCTCAAAGATAGGCCCGGACCGGCATCCGGACAATGGATAGGTCCACCGCGAGCCGGGCAGTCCGCGAGACCCTAAGCCATCGAGCCAGCGAAGAAGTAGCGCGAAGCCGACTTCACGTCGGCTGGAGCGCCCACTTCTCCGGGTGGGGGGTCAGCGGAGCGACCCAAGGGAGCGAAGCGCATAGGGGGGAGGGCCGGCGGCCCTCCCCCCTTGCTTCTTGGTGGACGGTAAGGGATTCGAACCCTCGGCCTCCGCGTTGCGAACGCGGCGCTCTCCCAGCTGAGCTAACCGCCCAGAATGAGGGAGTATACGGCAAGGAGGAGGAAAATCCAAGGGGAGCGGGGCCACGCAGGCGAGAGAATATCCTTGAAGGGCCGAATTCCAAGGCCATAGAATCCGGCCCATCGGGGATGGAGTTTCTCTCCCGGCCGTCCTTCCGGCGGATGACTCCTACCGGTGGACCGGTCGGGCTTCGCCCGGCTTCGAACTGCCCGATGCGGCGGGTATGGCGTATACTCTCGCCTGATATGGAGGACCTGGATGCCGAGCCGTGACGACGCGTGGGCCCTTCTGTGCGAGTGGACCCAATCGGAGGCGCTGAGGAAGCACGCCCTGGGCGTGGAGACGGTGATGCGGGCCATGGCGCGCCGGCTGGGCGGTGAGGAGGAGGCCTGGGGGCTCTGCGGTCTCCTCCACGATTTCGATTACGAGAGACATCCCCAGATTCCGGATCACCCGACGAAGGGCGCCGCGATTCTGCGGGCGGCGGGGTACCCGGAGGAGATGATCACGGCCATCCTGGGCCACGCCACCTTCACGGGAGTCCCCCGGGAATCGCCCATGGCCAAGGCCCTTTTCGCGGTGGACGAACTCACGGGATTTCTCTTCGCGTGCGCCTTCGTCCAACCGGACCGGAGGGTGGCCAGCGTTCGGCCCGAGAGCGCGAAGAAGAAACTCAAGGACAAGTCCTTCGCGCGGGGGGTGAACCGCGAAGACATCCGCCAGGGGGCGGTCGAGATCGGAATGGAAGTGGACGCCCTCATCCTCCTGGCCCGGGACGCCCTGGCGGAGAACGCCGAGGCGTTGGGGCTATAGCATGCCTGTGGAAACCCCCTTCCGGGTTCCGTTGCGCGACAGGCTCTCCGGCCCGTATACTGACGGCAACGCAACTGTGCGGGGGAGGTGGATCTTGGACCCCTGGGGACTGACGGCGTGAACGTCCTCATCGTGGACGACAACGTCCTGATCCGAAAAATGATCCGGTCGACCCTGGAGGCCGAGGGGGAGTCCTGCGCCGAGGCGGCCACCGCGGCGGAGGCGCTCCTGGCTATCCACGGGGATGCGCCCGACGTGGTTCTCTTGGACCTCAACCTGCCCGACGCGGATGGGCTGACTCTGTTGAGGATGCTGGCCTCCACCCCCGCCGTCTCCTTCCCAAAGGTCTTCCTGGTCACGGGTAGCGATGACGTGGGCCTGGGAGAGGAGGCGCGGCGGTTGGGCGCCCGGGGAGTCCTCCGCAAGCCCGTCACGCCTCCCGTCCTCCTGCGCGCGGTGCGGGGGGCTTGACATGGTTCAGTTCCGCCACGCCCAGCGGGAGATCCAGTTCAAGATCGTCTATTACGGGCCGGCTCTCGGCGGGAAGACCACCAACATCGAGGCCCTGCACGAAATAACGGACCCCGACAAGAAGACGCAGCTGGTCTCCCTCAAGACGGCGGAGGACCGGACCCTCTTCTTCGACTTCCTCCCCTTCGACCTGGGGGAGGTCCAGGGGTACCACATCCGCCTCCAGGTTTACACCGTGCCCGGGCAGGTCCACTACAACACCACCCGGAAGGTGGTTCTCGCGGGCGCCGACGCCATCGTTTTCGTGGCCGACTCCCAGCCCGACAGGGCGAAGGAGAACTTCATCTCCTGGGAGAACATGAAATCCAACCTCATCGCCAACAAGATGGACGCGGCCCAGATCCCGGTGGTGATCGAGTGCAACAAACAGGACCTCCCGGGGGCCCTCTCCTCCGACGCCGTGCTCGCGGCCATGAAAGTGGGCGACGTCCCCGTGACCCTGGCCTCCGCGCTGACGGGCGAAGGGGTGGTGGACACGTTCCTGACGTGCGTGAAGCTGACGCTGGGGCAGTTCGTCACCAAGTTCAAATTGACGGAGCGAGGGGTCACGAGCGAGAAGATCGGCAAAGGGGCGGAGGAGGTCTTCCGGCCCTTCCTG
>JBFMHB010000136.1 GCA_040752915.1 Acidobacteriota bacterium | reverse complement strand
TGCACGGCCCACTCGTGGAGCTGGCCGAAGTAGTCGGAGGCGAAGTGGAGGTGCTCCCCCCAGTCCCAGCCGAGCCAGCGGATGTCCGCCTGGATCGAATCCACGTACTCCTGCTCTTCCTTCGTGGGGTTCGTGTCGTCGAAGCGGAGGTGGCAGCGGCCGCCGAACTCCTTGGCGATGCCGAAGTTGAGGCAGATGGACTTGGCGTGGCCGATGTGGAGGTACCCGTTGGGCTCCGGGGGAAAGCGCGTGACGACGGTCTTGTGGCGGCCGGCCTTGAGGTCCTCGTCCACCGTGGCCCGGATGAAGTCCAGCCCGGGTCCCGTACGGCTTCCCGGCTCCGCCACGCGGCCCGCCTCTGAGGCGGCGTCCTTGCGTTCCGAATCCATGGTCGCGGTCCTTCCGAAGGTCCGAGCCCTCGCGGCCCGGCAGGTCGTATCCTACCACAAGGCTCGGGCGCGCACCGAATGTGAGCGAACGGTCACGGAGACCTGCTTTTGCCATTCGATTCGCTTGCGATTACAATGCGAGCTTCTGTGAGGGGATGATCTCATGCCGGTCTCCGCCTCCCCCGGCCGGTTCCGCCTCGCCTACCGCACCTACCCCGGAAACCGCGGGTGTCTCGTCCTCCTGCACGGCGTCCTCGCCTCCCACCGCTACTTCCAGGACGCCCTGGCCGGGCGCCTCGGGGGCTTCCGCCTCATCCTGCCGGACCTCCTGGGCCACGGGGATTCGGCCCGGCCCGGGGGGGCCTCCTACTCCCTCGAGGAGCACCTGGACGCGCTGGCCGACCTGGTGGAGGCCGAGGGCCGTCCCGAACCCCTCTTCCTGGGGGCCCACTCCCTCGGGTGCCTGCTCCTCACGGCGCTCGCGGCCCGCCGCTTCGAGGGCCGGGTGCGGGGGCTGGTCTTCCTCAACTACCCCCGCTTCTCCTCCGCCCAGCACATCCACGAGACGCTCCGGGCGGGCTCCCCGGAGTACCGGCGGGCCACGTCCGGGATCGCGGGCCTCTCCGACGAGGACCTGGTGCGCGTTTCGGGGACCATGGTCCGGCAGTTCGCCGCCATCCTGCCCGGCCACCTGCGCGCCGAGGCCGACCGGACGGACCCCGAAGCCCTGGCCGGAACGGTTCGCCACGGGCTCTTCGGGTACCGGCCCGACGAGGACCTCGACCGGCTCGCCCGGGTGCCCATGCTGCACCTGCACGGGGGGAAGGACCGCGTGGCCCCCGCGGCCTTCATCCAGGCCCGGCTTTCCTCCTTCTCCGACGCGCGCTGGGTCCTGTACGGGGAAGCCGGCCACCATCTCCTGCACACCCACGCGGACCTCGCCGCCGGCGAGATCCGGATGTTCTTGGAGCGCCTGGCCTAGCGGGCCTTCGTAGGGCCCTGGCCCCCGAGGAGCCGCGGCGGGCCGGGCCGGGAACCGGCCCTCACCCCTTCCCGTCTTCCCCCGCCACGGCCCGGCGCAGGGCGGCGGCCTCGTCCCTCAGGAGCCGGGCGGCCCGGACCAGTGCGTCGAGGTCTCCCGTTGGGTCGGACGGGGCCGGACGTGCGCCCTCGGGCCCTCCCAGACCATCGCCCGTCGCTCCTTTCAGGTGGACCAGGATGGCGTCCCGGATGGCCGATGCGTTTTCCACGCCCCGGAAGAACCCCTCGTGCATGTCTTCGCGGACGGAGGCCTCCTCCGTGTCTCCGCCGGGGGAGCCGCCGCCTCCGGCGGTGCGGACGCGCAGGTCCTCGATGCCGAAGAGCCTCTGGAGCGGGCCCTGGTGGATGGAGAGGTTCTGGATGTTGTGAAAGGTGAGGGTCTGCTCGCGAACGCGCAGGATCCCCTCACGAATCCGAAGGCTCCGGTCCGTCATCACGTACCACCGCATCTCGTAGTCGAGCCGCACCAGGAAGGGGCCCAGGGGCAGTTGGGCGACGAACCCGATCACCGCGAGGGTCTCGAACCATCCCAGGATGGTGGACAGGGGGATGCCGAGGACCGACACGGCCGGCACGAAGCGGAGAAAGGAGACGCCGACGAAGAGCCCCGCCCCGGCCCCCGCCTGGGAGAGGCCCCAGGCGAGCAGCCGGTAGGAGTAGAAGCCGCGGGCGGCGCGGAAGGTGCGAACCGATCCCGGCGCGCCCGCCGGTGCCGACGGCTCGGGCGGAACCTTCAGGACCCGGCAGAGCCCGTTCAGCAACCTGCCTCTAGCGCCCCCCACGAAGCCCCCCCGCCCCCTCGAGGGCTTCGCGGACGGCCCGCAGCTCGGAGGCCGCCTCCAGGACCGCCGCGGTGGCGGCGGCCAGATCCCCTTCCGTTTCCCTCCGCCCGTCCGGCCTTCCGAAGGTGTCCGCCGGGGAAGACCCCTGGGCCCCCCGCATGCGCGAGTAGAGGAAGTCCCTGAGGAGTTCGAATTCCCGGATCCCCTCGATCGTCATCTCCGCCCGGGCGCTCCCGCTGGCCGTCTGGATCTGGATCCGGGCCAGGCCGAGCCAGCGCTCCACCACGTTGCTCACGAGGTGGATGTCCTGGATCCGCGCGTAGGTGAGGTTGATCTC
>JBFMHB010000135.1 GCA_040752915.1 Acidobacteriota bacterium | reverse complement strand
TGGGCGCCCAGTACACCTTCAAGCTCTGGAAGTCCAACCTGGCCCTGCGCGCCGACATCTTCAACGTGACCAACGAACAGCGCACCACGGCGGTGGAACAGACCTGGAACAACCACGACGTGGGCTCCCACCAGACCTACGAGTACTTCGGAATGGAGACCGGCCACCAGACGGCTCGCCGCATCCGGCTCGCCGTCCGCTGGACCTTCTAACCACGCGTCCCATGTACGGAAAAAGGAGCCCCGGGGCGACCCGGGGCTTCCTTTTTGGCTCGTCGGAGGATCTATGCAGGCCCAGGAGCGGTATCGGCTTCCTCCGCAGGCGGAAGGCGGCCGGCCCTGTTCTTCGAGGCGCAAGGATTCGCGTCTTTCCGTTCCTGGCAGATTCGGTGTTATTCTGGTCCACTTCTGAGGTTGTTCCATGCGCAGATGGCTTCTGACCGGAACCGCTCTCCTTCTGTTGGCCCTGGCCGCCCCGGCGGCCGTGCCTTCGAAGCGTCCATCGGTCCTGGTGGTGACCCTTGACACCACCCGAGCCGACCGGCTCGGTTGTTACGGAGGACAGGGGGGGCTTACACCGTTTCTGGATCAATTCGCTGCCACATCCTTCCGCTTCAAGCATTGTGAAACCCCCGTTCCCGAGACGGTTCCCGCCCACCTGAGCCTTTTTTCCGGCTGGTATCCGGATCGCCACGGGCTGAGAAAGAACTTGGAGGTGATGGTCTCCCCTCGTGTTCCCCTTTTGGCGGAGGAGTTCAAGGCGGCCGGCTTTGAAACGGCGGCCTTTGTCAGCGCCTTTGTTCTGGCGGGGAACTATGGAATGGCCCGTGGGTTCCAGTTGTTTGAGGACGGATTCTACGATCCCAAGAACCCCTCCACGGTGGAACGGAAGGCCGAGGAAACGCTGGCTCTAGCCAAGTCCTGGCTCCTCGACGCCCAGGGACCCTGGTTTTGCTGGATTCACCTGTACGATCCGCACATCCCTTACGACCCTCCTCCCCCGTTTGCGACCGCGCATAAGGGGCGTCCCTACGACGGGGAACTGGCGTATATGGACGCGTCTTTGGGCAAATTTTTCAAGGAGGTGGCGCACGCCGGGAAGTTGACGAACGCGATCGTGGTCCTGTGCGGGGACCACGGGGAATCCCTGGGCGAACATGGGGAGGATACTCACGGGGTCTTCCTTTACGAGGCCACCACCTGGGTACCTCTCTTGATGCGCCTCCCGGGTCAGGAAAAGGGCGCCGTCTTGGACCCGACCGTGTCGCTGGTGGACGTGGCCCCGACGCTTCGATCCTTGTGCGCGCTTCCAGAGGTTTCGGGGGACGGCCGCTCGCTGGAGTCGCTTCTGAACGGCGGCCGGCTGGATCGCGCGCCGGTTTATCTCGAGGCGCTGACGGGGCTTTACGCCTACGGATGGGCCCCCCTTTACGCGCTGGTGGACGGTCCAGATAAGTTCATTTTGGCCCCCCGTCGGGAGCGATACCGCCTGGACCGGGATCCGACGGAAAGGGACAACCTCTTTCGTGGGGACGCTCGGTCCGCCGACTTGGAGAAGGCCCTCAAGGCGCGCCTTGCAAAGGCAAAACCCGAATCCACGGAAGCGAGAAAGCTGGATGACGAGGAACTGCGAAGCCTCAGAAGCCTCGGGTACATTTCCGGGACAGCGGGGGTCTCCGGGGGTTCCTACCGGGACCCCAAGGATGGCATCGGACTCATGAAGGAGCACACGGCGGCGCTGGAATTGCTCCAATCCGGCCAACGAAAGCAAGCCGCCGCCGCCTTCGAGGGGCTCCTCCGAAAGGACCCCAACAACCCGCTCTTCCACTATTATCTCGGCAACGCCTTCGAGGAGGAGAATCCCGATCGCGCCTTGGCCTGCTACAAAAAAGCCATTCAGCACCGCCGGGACTTTCCCCAGGCGTACGTTCGCCTCCTCTACCTGCTGGAGTCCGTCGGACGCCAGAGGGAGGCTTTCGATGTGGCAACCCTTGCCCTCCAGCAGGTTGACGACATGGACGGCCAGATTCGGTCGCTTCAGGCGTGGGCCGCCTTTGAAATGGGCCGGCCGGCGGGAGAAGTGGAAGCCCTCCTGGAGCCCGTTCGCGCGGCGGGCCGGGAAAACACCTATTCCCTGAAGCTGAGGGCCCTCCTGAAGCTGAAGGCCGGGGAGCGGTTGGAGGCTCTGGCCATCCTGGAGAGGATGGCCGCCGTATCCCCCGACTCGGACGTGGCTACCCTCGGTTCCGACGCCCGCTTCAAGGACCTGAAGGAAGAGCCCCGCTTCTGGAGGATCGTGATCGCGGCTCAGAAGCGAGTCCAGGGCCGCGGCCCGGCCAGCGCGCGTTGAGGGCGCCTTATCGACGTGGGATTCCCCCCGGACTTGCACGGAAGATTGGAATGTGGTACATTACTGCGGCTGTCCGGAGGATGTGTGCCGGACACGCCGATGTAGCTCAATGGTAGAGCAGCGGATTTGTAATCCGTTGGTTGGAGGTTCAAGTCCTCTCATCGGCTCCAAAGGGCCGGGAAACAAAACCCGACCTTGGCCGCGATGACCGGAAGCCGGGCCGAAGGCCCACAGACTC
>JBFMHB010000134.1 GCA_040752915.1 Acidobacteriota bacterium | reverse complement strand
TACGGAGCGAAGCGGCCGAAGTCCTGATCCTGGTTTCCGCCCGGGCCCCACAGGGGGGCCGTTGCTCTTTGAAAAAGAGGGTAAGGAGCAGCAGGTCATGCCGAGGAAAGCCTTTGTCAGAAAGCGAGAGATCGCGCCGGACTCAGTCTACGGGTCTGTCCTGGTCAGCAAGTTCATCAGCAAGATCATGTACCAGGGCAAGAAATCCGTGGCCGAGTCCATTTTTTATGGGGCCATGGACATCCTGAAGGAGAAGACCGGGGAGGATCCGCTCAAGGTCTTCCAGAAGGCCCTCGAGAACGTCAAGCCCGTGCTCGAGGTCAAGTCGCGCCGCGTCGGCGGCGCCACCTATCAGGTGCCCGTGGAGGTCCGCCCCGAGCGCCGCCTCTCCCTGGCCATCCGCTGGCTCATCGAGTTCTCGCGGTCCCGCGGCGAGAAGACCATGACCGAGTGCCTGGCCGGCGAGGTGCTGGACGCCTACAACAACCGCGGTTCCTCCATCAAGAAGCGCGAGGACACGCACAAGATGGCCGAGGCCAACAAGGCCTTCGCCCATTACCGCTGGTAAAGGATCCGGGAATGCCCCGTACGGTCGACCTCGCCCTCCAGAGAAACATCGGCATCATGGCCCACATCGATGCCGGGAAGACCACGACGACCGAGCGCGTGCTCTTCTACACGGGCGTGAACTACAAGATGGGCGAGGTCCACGAGGGCACGGCCACCATGGATTGGATGGTCCAGGAACAGGAGCGGGGCATCACCATCACCTCCGCGGCCACGACCTGTTTCTGGCGCGACTGCCGGATCAACATCATCGACACCCCCGGGCACGTGGATTTCACGGCCGAGGTCGAGCGTTCCCTTCGGGTGCTCGATGGCGCCGTGGGCGTCTTCTGCGGGGTGGCGGGTGTGGAGCCCCAGTCGGAAACGGTGTGGCGTCAGGCCGACAAGTACAAGGTCCCGCGCATCGCCTTCGTGAACAAGATGGACCGGCAAGGCGCCGACTTTGAGCGCGCCCTGAGAATGATGGACGAGCGCCTCCACGCCCGGCCCGTCCCGGTCCACCTTCCCTGGGGAGCGGAGGACACCTTCCAGGGCATCGTGGACCTTGTAGAGATGAAGGCCGTGCGGTGGCTGGACGACACCCTCGGCGCCCAGTTCGTCGTGGAGGAGATCCCCGAGCACCTCCGGGCCCAGGCCGCCTCGTGGCGCGAGAAGCTCGTCGAGATGGCCTGCGAGGAGGACGACGTCCTCCTTCAGCGATACCTCGACGGAAAACCCATCGCCAACGAGGAGATCCGCGCCGCGCTCCGCAAGGGCACCATCGCCATGCACTTCACGCCGGTGCTCTGCGGATCGGCCTTCAAGAACAAGGGCATCCAGCCCCTGCTCGACGGCGTCGTGGACTTCCTGCCCTCCCCCCTGGACATTCCTCCGGTGCGCGGGGTGGACCCGTCTTCGGGCGAGGTCGAGGAGCGCCGCCACAGCGACGACGACCCCTTCTGCGCCCTGGTCTTCAAGATCATGACCGACCCCTTCGTGGGCCAGCTGGCCTTCGTCCGGGTCTACTCCGGGTCCCTCGAGGCCGGATCCTACGTGTGGAACGTCGGCAAGAAGCGCCAGGAGCGGGTGGGGCGCCTCTTGAGGATGCACGCCAACAAGCGCGAGGAGATCGAGGAGGTCCGGGCGGGGGACATCGCCGCCATCGTGGGGCTCAAGGACGTGGTCACGGGAGAGACGCTCGCCCGGCGGGACAAGCCCATCATCCTGGAATCCATGGACTTTCCCGAGCCCGTCATTTCCGTGGCCATCGAGCCGAAGACCAAGGCCGACCAGGAGAAGCTCTCGGGCGCTCTCCTGAAGCTCGCCAAGGAAGACCCCACCTTCAAGCTCCGCGTGGACCCCGATACGGGCCAGACCCTCATTTCGGGGATGGGCGAGCTCCACCTGGAGATCATCGTGGACCGCCTGACCCGGGAATTCGGGGTCCAGGCCGCCGTCGGGCGCCCCCAGGTCGCCTACCGGGAGACGATCACCACCGAGGCCAAGGCGGAGGGCAAGTACATCAAGCAGACCGGGGGTCACGGACAATACGGCCACGTGAAGATCCGCATCGAGCCCCTCGGGGCCGGCGACGGGTTCGCCTTCGAGAACGCCATCACGGGCGGCACGATCCCCAAGGAGTTCATCCCCGCGGTGGAAAAGGGCGTGGCCGAGGCCACCGAAATGGGAGTCCTGGCCGGCTTCCCCGTGAAGGACGTGAAGGTGACCCTGTACGACGGCTCCTTCCACGAGGTCGACAGTTCGGAAATGGCCTTCAAGATCGCCGCCTCCATGGCCTTCAAGGAAGCCGCCGCCAAGGCGGGGCCGGCCCTCCTGGAGCCGGTCATGAAGGTGGAGGTCACGGTCCCCGAGAACTACATGGGGGATGTCATCGGGGATCTCAACTCCCGCCGCGGGAAGATCCAGGCCATGGAGGCCCGCACGAACCTCCAGGTCATCAACGCCATCGTCCCCCTGGCCGAGATGTTCGGTTACGCCACGGCGCTCAGGTCCCTGACCCAGGGCCGGGGCAACTACGTCATGCAGTTCGAGCGATACGAGTTCATGCCCAAGCAGATCGCGGAGGAGATCGTAGCCCGCGTACAGGGCCGTTAGCCAAGGAGGCAGAGTATGT
>JBFMHB010000133.1 GCA_040752915.1 Acidobacteriota bacterium | reverse complement strand
CCTACTGGCGCGTGACCTCCCTGGCGGGAACGACGGCCCTGGCCTTCGTGGCGGGACTCCTGCGGGTGGCCGGCCCGAGCATGAGCGCGCGGGATATCCTCCGGCAGCCCCACGCCTACGACCTCATGGACCTCTCCGGCGCCGCCACCCTGGAGGAACTGAAACGGACCGGACTCTTGATCCGGTCCGACTCCTGGCCCTCGCCCGACGCCAAGACGCTGGAAGGGCGCCTCGCCATCGGCCGTCTGTACGACGACGGACGCCCGACGGCCTTCTTCGTGGCTCCCGAAATCGCGAAGCTCCAGCAGACCCTCGTGGTGGCCCCCACGGGCTCGGGCAAGACGACCTCCCTCGCCGTCCCTTGGAGCCGGGAGCTGCCGAGGAAGGGCCAGTCGGTCTTCGTCCTCGATTTCAAGGGAGACATGGCGGGGCAGATCCGGCATCCCGCCGCCAGGCCGGGGGACCCCCCCGTCTGGGTCTTCGACCCGCTGGGCGAGGAGTCGGTCCGCTGGAACCCCATGCGCGAGCCCGTACCCGGCAGCGCGGACTTCGCCGAGAGCCAGGACGCCATCGCCGAGGCGATCTTCGGGGAGGTCAACGGCGGAGCCTACCAGTACTTCGACCTCCTGGACCTGCGCATCCTCAAGGCTGGAGTCCGGGCCGTGGGAAATCTGGAAGCCCCCAGCCTCAAGGCCCTCCATGACCTCTTCCTTTCGGAGCAGCACCTGGAGGAGGCCCTGGACCGGATCAAGGACGGCCCCGACCCGGAGGCCTTCGCGCGCATCCAGGCCGACCTGGGGGCGACGACGGACAGCCGGAAGTACTCCTTCACCGAGCGCATCCAGGGGGTGCGGAACAAGCTCGACGCCTTCGCCCACCCCGCCATCGGGCGGGTGACGGGCACCGACGCCGACTTCCGCCTCGCGAGGCTCCTGGAGCGGCCCTCCTGCCTCGTCTTTACCGCCCCCATGCGGATGGGCCTCGCCGGGGAGACCCTCGCCGCCATGGCGGTGCGCCTGATCCAACACCAGCTCCACCGGCGCTACGGCCACCGGGGAGGGAGGCTTTTCCTCATCCTGGACGAGTTCAGCAAGCTGACCATGGACCACAAGCAGACCGAGCGCTTCATCAGCGTCTCGCGCTCAGCCGGCGCCGTCTCGGTCATCGTCCTCCAGGACATGGACCAGCTCCACCACACCACCCGGGCGAGCATCTGGGGGAACTGCCAGGACCGCTACATCCTGCGGGGCGCCGGCGCGAGCACGGCCAAGTGGCTCTCCGAGAGCCTCGGCGAGCGCAGGGTCTGGACCCGGAGCGTCTCGGCCACCTCCTCCCGCGGCCAGCGGCACCAGTCCCAGGGAGGCGGCCTCAGCGCCCAGGAGAACTTCGTCCCCGTCCTGAGGCCCCGCGAAATCGCCCTCACCGGAGGCCTGGAGCGCGGCGCGTGGCTCCAACTGTCCCGCTACAGCCCCAAGCCCATCCTCGTGGACCTCACGAGACCTGTCCCGGTCTAGCAATTGCCCCGCACTTGTGGTTAACGTGGGCTGACCGGTTCCCATCGCGAAAGGAGGTAACGGTGGAGCAGCGCAAGGAGCGCGGACTCAAACAGCTTCCCGACGGACGGTGGCAGTGGAGCTATCAGGATCCCAACGGGAAGTACCGAAGGCACATCACCCGCACCAAGGGAGAGGCGCGCGCGTATCTCGAGAAGGTGCGGACCATGATGCGCGAATGCCGGTATCTGGACCGGCGGAAGGAGGTGAAGACCACCTTCAACGAGGCCGTGGAGAGGTTCCTGGCCTGGGGAAGCGCCAACCTCAGACCGTCCACCAGCAAGTCCGACCATCGCATCGCCAAATTGTGGCTCGCCAGCCCCCTCCTGGGCGGAAGACGCCTCGACAAGATCACGGCGGGCGACGTCGAACGCTATCGCCAAGCCAGGCTCAGGGACAGGTCCCGCCACGGGGACCGCGAGCAGAAGCACCTCGTGAGCAAGCGCGAAGTGGACCTGGAGATCAGCCGGCTGAAGCGGCTCTTCAATCTGGCTCTGGACTGGGGGCTCTGCGAGAGCAACCCGGTAGCCAGAGTGCGCCTCTTCAACGAAGAGGTGAAACGCACGCGCTACCTGACCCACGAAGAGGAGGAACGACTGCTGGACGTGGCGGGGCCGTACTTGAGGCGCGTCATCCTCTTCGCGCTCCACACCGGGATGCGCAGGGCGGAGATCCTCGGGCTGCGGTGGCAGGACGTGGACTTCCGGAGCGCCGTCGCCAAGATCCCCGCAACCCGCGCCAAGGGCCGCCGCGACCGGTTTGTCCCGCTGAACGCGGTCGCCCTCTCGATCCTCCGCGAGACCCCGCAGCCGCTGGACGGACAGGCGCTCGTCTTCGGAAACGCGAAGGGCAGGCCTCAGGAGAATCTCGAGCGCCTGTGGCGGCTGGCTCTCAAGGTCTCGGAGGTCGAGAACTTCCGGTTCCACGACCTCAGGCACACCTATGCGAGCCGCTTGGTCATGGGCGGCGTGGACCTTCCGGTGCTTCGCGAGCTTCTAGGACACCAGGACTTCGCCATGACCCTTCGTTACGCCCACCTTTCTCAGTCCCGCCTCAAGGAAGCCGTCACCCTCCTGGAGCCGAAGTTGCAAAATACTTGCAATCAACACGAAGGCCGCCTCTCGGCGGCCTCGCAAGTAGTTGATTTTGTTGGCTCCCGGGGAGGGATTTGAACCCCCGACCTAGTGATTAACAGTCACCCGCTCTGACCAGCTGAGCTACCCGGGAGCAGGGCTCCAGCATGGTAGCGGATGCGGGGGCCGGGGTCAAGGGGCCCGACGCGCCGCCCTCACCGGGGCCCTACGGGCTTTTGCGCTTCCCGGCCTCCTCGCCCTCTTCGGCGGCGGCCCGCTCGGCGCGGTGG
>JBFMHB010000132.1 GCA_040752915.1 Acidobacteriota bacterium | reverse complement strand
GCCTCCACTTCGGCGGGCGAGGCCCCCGAGGCGGCGGCCGCCTCCTCCACGGTTACCAGCAGGTAGCCGTCCTCCCTCAGGTTGCCGATGAGGGTCCGGGCGATCTCCCGCTCCTTCTCTGTGAGGCGGCTCAGGCCCACCTGCCACTCGAGGTGTTCGGCGAGGCTCTCCGGGACGCTCAGGTACCGTTCGGCGTCGGGGGCGTCCTCGGGCACCTCCACCGAGACGCCCCGGTACTTCATGGTGGTCTCGAGGTAGTCCTGGAAATAGGACTCGACGTCGATCTTCTCCTCGAAGGTGTCCATGGGGTCCCGCTCGGAGGTCTCCGCCGGGGCCGGCTCGCCCTGGGGCGGAAGGGCGGGCTCTTCCACGGTGGTGGACTCCTCCAGCACGGGATTGGTCTGGAGTTCCTGGCTCACCTCCGTCAGGAGCTCGAGGCGCGTGAGCTGGAGCAGACGGATGGCCTGCTGAAGCGAGGGCGTCAGCACCATCTTCTGTTGCAGCTTCAGGGCGAGCTTCTGCTGAAGGGGCATCTCTCAGTCCAGAGTAAATCCCTCTCCCAGGTACACGCGCCGCACGTCGGGATCGTTCGCCAGGTCCCCGGGAGATCCGTGGCGGAAGATGGCTCCGTCGCTAATGATATAGGCCTCATCCGTGATTTTCAACGTTTCCCGCACGTTGTGGTCGGAGACCACGACGCCGATTCCGCGCCCGCGCAGGTGGAGAACGATGCCCTGGATGTCGGCCACCGCGATGGGGTCGATGCCGGCGAAGGGCTCGTCCAGAAGGAAGAACCGGGGCGAGAGCACCAGGGCCCTCGCGATCTCGGCCCGCCGGCGCTCCCCGCCCGACAGGGTGTAGGCCGGGGAGCGCGCCAGGCGCGTGATGTTCAGCTCCGACAGGGCCTCGTCCACGCGGCTCCGGCGCTGCGCCGGGGGCAGGTCCGTGAACTCCAGAATCCCCAGGAGGTTCTCTTCGACGGTGAGCTTCCGGAAAATGGAGGGCTCCTGGGGGAGATAGGCGATGCCCATCCGGGCGCGCTGGTACATGGGGGTCTCGGAGATGCGCTCCCCGTCCAGGAAGATGTCCCCAGAGGTGGGCGGCACGAGGCCCACGACCATGTAGAAGGTGGTGGTCTTTCCCGCGCCGTTGGGGCCCAGGAGCCCCACCACCCGGCCCGAGGCGAATTCGAGGTCCACGCCCTTCACCACCGTCCGGCGCCCGTACATCTTCGTCAGGCCCCGGGTGGCCAGTTCGTGGCGGTCTGGGTCGGTCACCGTGCACCTCCGTCCTTGGGGGGCGCCTTCGGGCCCCGGGCCGGCGGGGGCGTGCCCCCCAGGCTCCCCCGGGCCACCGCGGCCTCTCCGGGCAGGACCTCCAGGTACCGCGGCCCGAAAGCCACCACGGCCCCCACCGCCGTCCGCTTCGGGTCCTTCTGGCGGACGCGGGCGAAGGCCCGGTCCCCGTACGCCCGTCCCATCCGGGTGGCGGGGTCGAATTCGAGTCGGTCCGAGGTCCCCTCCTGGTTCGGGCCCTCGAAGCGGCAGTCTCCCTCGGCCTCGTACTTCACGGGCCGGTTTCCGGCGTCCAGGCGGGCCACCAGAGCGCCCGCCGTGATCCAGTACCCCCGGCCCTCGGCCCTCGCCCCGTCCCGCGCTTCGGCGAGGCGTGCCTTCCCCCGGTAGGAAAGGAGGGGCGCCCGCACGGTCTGGACCTGGCCCTCCGCGTCCTCGAACCGCGCCTCTCCATCCGTCGCCAGGGCCGTGTCGGCGTCGGCCAGACGAATGTGGGGCGCTTCGAGACGGAGCCCGCCGCGTTCGGCGCGGGCCCTCCCGTGGAGGACGGCGGGGTACCCGCCGGGGCCCGCGAGGGCCTCATCGGCCTGGAAGACCACCTCCGGCCGCCCCTCCGCGGCGAACCGGCGCCCCCGGGCCCTTCCCGAGGCCGCCACCGAGCCGTCCCCGGCGAAGGTGATGCGGTCGGCCTTCAGCTCCTCGCCCTCTCGCCGGGACTCGGCGTTCCCCACCAGGGTCCAGTCGGCGCCCCGCATCTCGGCGGCGTCGGCGGAGAAGGTTCCGGCCTCGTCGCGGCCCCGAACGGGGCCTTCGAAGCGGCCCTCGGCCTCACGCCCGCCCCCGAAGCGCCCCGTCCCCGAGGCGGCCTCGGCCGTGCCGGCCCCCCTGTGAAGGGTCAGGGCCCCGGGCGCCTCCCAGGCCCAGGCGCCCGCTGAGACCGGGGTCATGCGAAGGCGGTCCGTGCGGACCGTCGCGGGTGGGTCTTCCGAGAGGGACACCTCGGCGTCTCCATCGAGGAGCACCCGCTCCACCTTCCCACCGGCCCCCGTCTCCGCCGTGGCCGAGCGGGCCGAAAAGGAGCCCTTGGGCCCCCGCCCCGTGGCGGGCGTCAGGAGCGTGAGGGAGCGGAGGCGGTTTGCCTCGTCCAGCAGGATCTTGCCCTCGGGGGCCTCCACCGTCCCCTCGGGTCCCTCCGCCCGGACGGGACCCTGAAGGGCCCCCGCGTGGGCGGCCAGGTCGAAATCCGCGGCCACGCAGCGCAGGGCGGAACCGCCCGAATCCAGCCGGACGGACCCCTCCAGATGGGCCCGCTGGGACCGGCGGTGGTACCTCAACAAGTCGCAGGAACCCGACGCCGCCCCCCGGCCGAAGGTGACCGGGCCCTCGGACACCATCTCGCCCTCGGGCGTCAGGCGGAAGCCCGCCGCCTCGGCGTGGAGGTCCTTTCCGTCGGAAAGGCGGGCGTCCTCCCAGATCCGGATCATCTGCCGGCCGGGGTCGTACTCGCCCCGCCGGGCCCAGGCGCGCCCGCGCCCGGGGAAGACGATCACGGGGGCCGTCAGGAGCTTCTTCCCGTCGGGGGCCTGGGTCACCACGTCGGCCGTCAGTTCGTACTCCACCGCCCCCCCGGTTTCCTGCACGTGGCGGAAGCCCCGCGCGCTGAGGCTCCCCTCCGACCCCTTCTGCAGGACCTCGGGCTGGACGGGGGCCGGCACCTCCATGCGCGGCCGGAAGCGCAGGACGAGAACGAGGAGGAACAGGACGAAGGCCGAGGAGAAGAGGGTCTGGAGAAGCCGCTTGCGGGTCACCGCCCCGCTCCGGGAGGGAGGCGGGGGGCCGCG
>JBFMHB010000131.1 GCA_040752915.1 Acidobacteriota bacterium | reverse complement strand
ACGATCGCGTTGCTCTGGCTGGGGTTGGTGGACGGAGGCGCCTTGGGGGGCACCTGCGTCGTGAAGCCCTTCTGGAGGATGGGCGTGATCACCATGAAGATGATGATCAGCACCAGGAGAATGTCCACCAGCGGCGTCACGTTGATGTCGGACATGGCGCCATGGCCCTTGGAGACGTTCATCGACATGGGACCGCGCCTCCCTTAGCTCTTTCCCGCCGTGCCGGAGGCGACGGCCCCCGCGGCGTTACCGGTGACGGGGTTGCCCTTTTCATCCACGTGCTGGGCCACCAACCCGACGCCCTTGAAGCCCACCGACTGGACCGTGCGGAGCACGTCCTTCACGTAGACGAACTCCACGCGCTTGTCCGCCTTGATGTACACATCGCGGCCGGGGTTCCGGGCGTAGTCCTCCTGAAGGCTCTCCTGGAGGACGTCCCCGGGGATCCACTTGGCTCCGTAATAGAGCTTGCCGTCCTCCTGGAGGGAGATGTTGATGTTGCTCTCCTTCTCGGGCTGGGCTTCGGGGTTCCTGGCGGTGGGGAGATTGACCGGAACGCCCTTCTGCAGCAGAGGAGTGACCACCATGAAGATGATCAGGAGCACCAGGCACACGTCCGCGAAGGGCGTGATGTTGATGTCGGCGTTCAGACTCTTCTTATCGCCAACGTTCATGCTCATGGCGACCTCCTGAAAGGACCTACTTCTCCTCGATGCCGGTGACCTTCACGAAGTGGTCCAGCAGCTCGGAGGCCGAGTTGCTCATCTCGATGGAGATGAGGTCAGCCTTGTCCGTGAAGTAGTTGTAGAACCACACGGCGGGCACGGCGACGAAGAGGCCGAAGGCGGTGGTCACGAGGGCCTCGGCGATGCCGCCGGCCACGGCGCCGATGCCGCCCGAGCCGGAAAGGGCCATGCCGCGGAAGGCGTTGATGATGCCGACGACGGTGCCGAAGAGGCCGACAAAGGGGGCCGTCGCGCCGATGGTGGCGAGCGTGCCGAATCCGCGCTTCATGTCCGAGGCGGTCTTCACGGTGGCCCGCTCGATGGCGCGCCGGGAGGCCTCGATCACGTTGTAATCGACCTTGGCGGAAGATTCCGCCTTGAACTCGAGGAGCGCGGCGGAGAAGACCTTCGCCAGGTGGCTGTTCTTGAACTTCTTGGCGAGGTCGATGCACTCGTCGATCTTGTTCTGCTTGAGGAGTCCGCCCACCTTCGTGATGAACTGGAGCGATTCCTTCTTCGCGGAACGGAAGATGATGTACCGGTCAATGAACACCCAGATGGACAGGAGGTTCATGAAGACGAGCAAGATCGCCACGCCCTTGGCCAGCCATCCCATCTCGTGCCAGAGGTCAATGATATTGAAACTCATTGCGCGGACTCCTTTCTGACAAATACCAACCGCAACCCTACCTGCTCGCAGAGAAATTGATCGTCACGATCCAGAACACCGAGACCCGCTGACCCGCCTCGGTCGTCGGGGGGGAGTACTTCCACTTGCGGACCGCATCGAGGGCGGCCTCGTTGAAAATGGGGTTGTTGGACTGCAGGACGCGGGCGTTCTCGACGTCCCCGTTTTCGTTGATGATGATCTCCATGACCACGCGCCCCGAGAGGCCCATGGCCTGCGCGGCCGGCGGATAGTTGGGGTTGATCTGCCGGACCAGTTTGGGCTGGCGGATGGAGCCCATGGGGAGGATCTTCTTCTCTTGGCCGCCGAGCGGGCCGCCGCCGAGGACGCCGCCGAGGACCCCGCCTTCCACGCCGCCTTCCACGCCGCCTTCCACGCCGCCTTCACCTCCCGAGGCCCCGGTGGGCATCGGCGGGGGGATCTTCTCGGGGACGACCGTCGGCGCCACGAGCTTGTTGGGATCGATGGGCGGCGGCGCCTGCACCTTCGGGGCCGCGACCTTCGGCGGGGCCGGAGGCGGAGGCGGCGGAGGCGGCGGGGGCGCCGAGCTGAAGAAGGACACGACGATGGGCGGGGGCTGAAGGACGTCCTGGGCGTAAATGCTGTAGAGAACGAGGCCCGAGATGAGGACAACGTGGAACACCACCGCAACCGGGAAGGAGTAAACCTTCACCTTCGACGGCTTCGGCTTCTTGGTCTCGACTAGGGATTCCTCAAACATTGAACACCTCGTCAGTTAGCGGCGGCCGGGGAGGGCGTCGAGGGGGGTGGCGTTGTGCCGGGCTTGTAGGTCCCCTTGCGGATGGCGAGGGCGATGTCCCGTTCCTGGTCGGCCATCCGGGTGAACTCGTCGGCTTTGGCGAGGAGGTCCCTCTTGAGGCGCCGGTCCTTCTCGTTTTCGGCGGCGTTCTTCGCGAACTTGGCCTTCTCGCGGTAGAGGAGGTTCTTGAAGAGGTGCCCGTTGAAGTTCATGGGGTCCAGGCGCAGGGCCTTGTCGAGGGCCTGCATCCCGCTGTCCACGATCTGGGAGCGCTTCTCGTCGGGGTCCTGGTTGTTGTACGAGCGGTTCCAGCAGAGGGCGCCGATGAAGAGCCACCCGTTGGCGTCGTTGGGTGTGAGCTCGGCCTTCATCTTGGAGTATTCGAGCGATTTCTCGAAGTTGCCCATCTTGCCGTACATGATGGAGAGGGTCTGGACGATGCGGGAGTCCTTGGGGTCCTTGCGGAGCTCCTGCTCGTAGAACTTCACGCCCTGCTCCAGGCGGTTCTGGTTGATGTAGAGGTTGATGATGTAGTCCTGTACGTCGTCGTCTTTGCCGACGATGTCCAGATACTTCCGGAAGGCCTCGAGAGCCTTGTCCGTGTAGCGTTCGTCTTCGGGAGCCTTGGAGCCGGGCTCGACGAGGCTCCAGTAGGAGTACGCCAAGTACTTCCAGTTGTCGGCCCTGCGAGGGTTGATCTTGAGGGCGGCGTCGAAGTTCTTGGCGGCGTCTTCATACTTGCCGGCCTTGTAGGCCTTCGCGGCGTCCTTCATGAAGAGATGTTCCCGGAGGGAGGAGCACCCGATGGCCGAAGCGCCCAGCCAGAGGGCCACTCCGAGCCATGCCACCCTGCTCCCCCAACTTCGACCTTTCCATTGGCCCAAACGCATCGTCTTGGCCTCCAGGAGGTTTCCCCGTGACGGGAGTTGCGCCATGTTCTCCACCTTCGCTTTCACGATAATCCGGACGTGACG
>JBFMHB010000130.1 GCA_040752915.1 Acidobacteriota bacterium | reverse complement strand
GTCCCCGTCGGCCCGGGTCGAGAGTGCCGCCATCGCTGCCAGCGCAAGGATCAACCATCGCTTCACATCAGCCCCCTTGGGTTCGATTCCGCCGCGCCCGCGGCGGAAAGCCTCACTGTACCGCGCCTGCTCTTCCCTGGAAAGCGCCATGGTACACTCGCCCGCGGGGAGACCTCGAATGGAGTACCGGCACACCCAAGTGGGACGCCTCCTCCTGGCCCTCATGGTGGCGATGGCTTGCCTCGTGCCCGCCCTGCTGCTCCTCGACAAGTACCGGGGCGATCCGATGGCGCGGATCGCATTCTCCGTGGCGCCCGCGGGCATGCTGATCGCCGGGGCCGTGTTCTCTTTTCTCACCGTGACCGTGGACCGGGAAGCCCTTGTCCTCCGCTTCGGGCTGGGTGCGTGGAGGCGGCGCGTTCCGCTCGCCGATGTCGTACAGGCCGAGGTCCGGCGGGTCCCCTGGTTCTGGGGCTACGGAATACGGCTGGCGCCGAAGGGCTGGCTGTACCGAGTGGCCGGCCTTGACGCCGTGGACCTCACCCTCCGGAGCGGCCGCCACGTCTACGTGGGGACCGACGAACCCGAGGCACTCTTGAGCGCCCTCCGATCCTTCGGCGTGGCCGTCATCTAGTTCCCTTCCGCCTTGCCGGCCTTGACCTTGCGGGCCATGGCCTTGACCTCCCGCGCGAAGGCCTTCTTGAAGCTTTTGGGGGCCAGGACCTCCACGTGGCTTCCGTACTGGAGGACCCAGCGCAGGACCCCGCCCAATCCGCTCGTCTCGAAGGAGAGGTCCACGCCGCCGCCGGGAGCATCGGAGACCTGCTGGGTCGGATGCCAGACGCGTTCCCGGATGTAGGGCGCCTGGTCGGCGTCGAAGCGCAGGACGACGCGCTCGGTCGTCGCGCCGAGCTGGACCTGGAAGGCCTGGCGCATCCATGCGGAGGGGTCGAAGTCCTTGCGTCGGGCGAAGGGCTCCGACTCGAGGACCTTGAAGGAACGGATGCGCCCCGCGTGGAAGGTGCGGAAGTCCCTCCGCTTCCGATCCCATGCGATGAGATACCAGTCCCCCGCCTGGTTCACGAGGTGGTAGGGCTCCACCACCCGGTCCGAGGTCTCTCGGCGGCTCGCCGTGAAGTACCGCATGGCCACGCGACGCCTGTCCACGATGGCCCTGTGGAGGTCCAGGAGGGTGCGCTCGTCGGCGGGGGCGGCCGCCGGCGCGGCCAGGGTGAAGTGGCGCGAGAGGTCTTCGAGGCTCACCGTGACGGGCCCGCGAAGGGAGCCGCGCACCTTCTCCACGGCCGAGCGCAGGGGGCCTTCGAAAGGAGTGCCCAGGTAGCGCCTCGCCAACTCCACGCTGAGGAAAAAGGCCAGGAGCTCGCCTTCGGTGACCATGAGGGACGGGAGCGAAAAGGTGGGGTCCGAGTAGGCCCAGCCGCCGTGGGTCCGATCGTACACGATGGGCGCTCCGAGCCGCTCGATCATGAAATCCCGGTCCTTGAAGACCACCCTCCGGCTCACCTCCATGCGCTCGGCCAGGCGGTCGGCGTTCGGAAAGCGTCCCGCACGGATGAGCCGGTCGATTTCCAGGATCCGCTCCAGCTGCTGGCGCTGGGACATGGCTCCCCTCCCTTTCTTCGGCGAAGAATGAACGGCCCGTGCATTCTCTGGGCCTGGGTATAGCATACTCCCGCGCCTGGGGCAACGCGGCGGCCAAAACCTTCCCGGAACCCGTCCCGTATCTCCATCCATGGGTGGGACGGTATTCCCGCCCCGCGCCGAGAGAGAGGAGACCTCATGGCCCGCAGCCGTCCGACCGCTGGGCATCGCCGCACGGCATCCGCCGCACGGAGGCTCTCCGCCCTGGGCGCGCTCTGGTCCGCCGCGGCGGTTCCGGCTCAAGACCCGCCGTTTCCCGAGGCTTTCGTTCATGTCACCGTCGTGAACCCCGAGACCGGCCCCCATCCGAGCGACCAGACGGTCCTCGTGCGCGAAGGACGCATCGAGGCCTGGGCGCACTCGAACTCGGTGCCGATCCCCGTCGAGGCGGTGCGGTTGAACGGCTCGGGCCTTCTTCTCGTCCCGGGCCTTGTGGACGCTCCGAGGTGCATGCGTCCGTGAGAGCCTTCCGCCCTTTCACCATACTGCTTTGGATCTTTCCCCTCGTTTGGGCCGGTTCGTTCATCGCGGGCAAGTGGGCCATCCGGGACTTCCCGCCCGAAGTCGTGGCGTTCTTGCGATTCACGATCGCCTCGGCGGCCCTCCTCCCCTTCGCCTTCCGAAGGCCCAGCGCCCCCGGCGCCTGGGCGCCCCGGCGCCTGCTCGTCCTTTTCCTACTGGGCCTCACGGGGATCTTCGGCTACCACGTGCTGTTCTACTACAGTCTGAAGTACACGACGGCCGGAAACTCCTCTCTCATCATCGCCACCGACAGCCTCATGACGGTGCTGCTCGCCGTGGCGTTCTTGAAGGAGAGAATGACCTGGCGCAAGGGTCTGGGCATCGCCCTGGGCTTCGCGGGCGTCGTGTGGATCGTCTCCGACGGAGCGCTCCGGGTTCTCCTCTCGCGCGGCCCTAACCTCGGGGACCTGCTGGCCTTCGGCGCGGCCCTCGCCTGGGCCGCCTACAGCGTTCTCTCCAAGCCCGTGGCCCACCTCTACGCGTCCCTCGACCTTTCCTGGATCACCTGGGCCGTGGGGGCCCTCCTGCTCAGCCCGAGCCTTCTCGCGGACGGGGCCGTCTCGAGCCTCGCGTCGGCCTCCCTGCTGGGCTGGGCCTGCGTCCTGTACATGGCCCTTGCCGCAACGGGCCTGGGCTACTTCGTTTACCTCAAGGGCATCAAGGAGATCGGCGCCGCCGCCACGGCCAAGTACATCTTCCTGGTCCCCGTGTACGTCCTCGTTCTCGCCTTCTTCTTCCTCGGCGAGCCCGTCCCCCTCCACAAGGTTCTGGCCGCCGCCGTCATCCTCGGCGGCATCTGGCTCGCCGAGGAGCCTCGAAGAGCGGAAGCCGACGAGCCCTGATCTCGCCTGGCTCCTCCCCCTTCCGACGTCCTGACCTCCCTCCCTGTTGCCTCACGTAAGAATCTTCCCAAAATGGTATTTGTTGCCTCATGTAAAAATCAATCCGAAACGCGGTGCCTTCTGACCGCAGCAGGGACTGTGGGAAGGGTGGGAAACCCCGGAGGGGTT
>JBFMHB010000129.1 GCA_040752915.1 Acidobacteriota bacterium | reverse complement strand
CGAACCCCCGGTGGAGTTTCCCCCACACACGCTTTCCAAGCGTGCTCCTTCGGCCACTCGGACATCTCTCCGCGCAAGTGGCTGACCTTGAATTATAGAGGAAACGGACCTTCGAGGCAACCGCTCGACATGCGGGAAGAAGCAGGGGGCTGTGCTAACCTGTGGACTTTCAAGGAGGTTCCACCGTGAGGTTCCGCCCCTTCCTGACCGCGACGGCCCTCGCGCTCCTCGCCTCCTGGGGGGCCATGGCGGAGGGTCCCAACCTGGTCCTCATCATCCTGGACACCTTTCGCCCGGATCGGCCCGCGGAAGCTCTTCCCTATTTCCGGAAGGCGCTGGACTGCACGTTGGCCCCCCGTACGCGGGAGCAGGTCCTGAGGATCGTGACGAATCTGGAATCGGCCTCCGGGGAGAAGTAGGTCCGCGCCCCCCTCTCCCCTCCCGAAGGTCGGGCCTCGGAGGGAAGGGCGCCGACCGCTTCGCCCTCTTCTGGTAGAATCGGCGCGCGGGAGAGAATCGCGTGCTCAAGGACGTGAGGGTCCACGGGGCCATCACCGACACCATCGACTATTACGCCACGCTGGCCGGGGCCAAGCTCCTGTCGGCGCCCTTTTATGAGCTTCAGGAGTCCGACGGAAAGAGAGCGGTTTCCTTCTTTTTGGCGGGCCAGTATTTCCGTCTCGATCAGCAGGGCATCTCCTTCTCCGGGACCGGAGGTTCCGTCTCCGAGTACATGTTCGGCTCCCCCATGCCGCTGCACGACTTGGGCCACAAGGAGGTGCGAAACCGGCTCGTCCTTTTCGGGGCGTTCCCTGGAAACGGGGGCCTCTCCTTCACGTCCCAGGTCTCGGGCTTCCTGACCTACGAGACCCTTTTCCTGGACGGCAACGCCCTTTCGAACTCCTTCTTCCTCATCAAGGTTCCGTGGCCTTACTCGGTCCGGCGGACCCAGGAGGTCCTCCTCCGAACGCTGGGGCGCGTCCTCAAGCGGAGCGACAAGCCTGGCGCCGGGGACGACAGCGGCCTCATCGGCGAGGTTCTCCGGGAACTGGCCGAGCCGGAGGCCGTCCTGTTGCTCCTGAGGCTCGTTCAGAGGCCCCACCAGCGTTTCTACGAGTTCGTCCGGGGCCTTTATCGCCGGGCTCGGGAGTGGGGCGAGGCCCAGGAGCGGTTCCTGGCGCCCCTCGCCGAGGAAATGGGAATCGCCGAGTACCAGCGGGAGCGGATCGCCGTTGACATCTTGTACAAGGACGACGCCAACCGCCAGGTGGTGGACGAATACAAGGACGTCCTTCTGCGCCTCATGCAAGGGGACCCCGACCCTTCGGCCGTGGCCCGCCTAAATTCCCTGAGGAACCTCGCCCTCCGACACGGCCTGCCCCGCAGCCTCTTCGACACGCTGGACGGGCTCATCCCGGCCGCTCCGGTGGTGCGCACCGCGGAGCCCGAGTATCTCCGGAAGACCCGGGAGATTTTCGAGGGCCTCTTCCTTTCGAGCCGGCCCGCCTCGGAGGTCGTCGGGCCGGCCGAGATCGCGCGGCTCCTCGCCTACAAGCAGATGGCGCAGAAGCGGCGGGATAACGGATTCGAACAGATCCTTCTGGACACGGGCCGGGCGCTCGACGAGAGGGCCGCCCAGGGAGAGGACATGGAGCCTCTGGAGGTTTTCTCCCAGGTGGTCACATATTTCGACCGGCTGGACAACGCCGAGGCCATGGTTTCCGAGCTGGCCTTCATGGAACACGCGACGGTCACGGAAAGCAAGGTCCGCTCCCTGCTCGGCAACCGCCGCCACCTGGAAGCGGTGGAGCCGGGGCTCTTCCACCGCCTCATCGTGGCCCCCGCCCTGGAGAACCCCTACATTCTGCGGCTGGGACGCCAGAAGGTGGCCGTGCTGAGCGACGGCCTGGATTCCGTGGAGCGGGGCGAGAAGAGCCTGGGGGAGGTCGCCTCGGAACTCGAGGCCCTGGCCCTCCGGGAGGCCGCCGAACACCACCTGTACACGAGCATACGGTCCCGTCTGAAGCAGTTCTACTTCGATCTCGCGAACCCCGTCCACGTAAGGCTTCTCCAGCGGGAGGTGGAGGGCGAATTGAAGAAGCGGGAGGGGTGGAGGGGCGCCGTGCCCGAGGGAGCCTTCGCGTCCGCCCTGGATGACGTCAAGCGGGAAAGCGACTACCTCAACAACGTCCTGCCGCGGATCCTCGAATCGGGCGAGGAGGATCTCCGCGAGGCCTTCCTGAAGACCTCCGGACTCGACCGCTTCCGCGTGGAAGAACTGGAGCGAGAGTACCGACAGGCCCACGGTCTGGAGGAGGCTTCCCCGGCGGCCGACTGGCGCGGGGACCTGTAAGGACCGAACGCCCGCCCGAGGGGCTCAGCGTTCGTAGGTGCCCATCATCTCGGCGGTGGCGAGCGTATGGCCCTTCATCGCGGCGAGGACCTGGGCCTTCGTGGCCCCGGCGCCCAAGGCCAGTGGCGCATCCAGCGCGAAGAGCCGGAAGTAGTAGCGATGGGCCTTGCCCGGGGGCGGGCACGGGCCTCCGTAACCGATGCGCCCCCAGGAGTTCACTCCCTGCAGGCTTCCGTCGGGAAGGCGCTCGGCCGCGGCCAACCCCTCGGCCAATCCCGTGGCGCTTCCAGGAATGTTGTAAATCACCCAGTGGTCCCAGGTGCCCATGGGCGCGTCGGGATCGTCACAAAGGAGCGCGAAGGCCCGCGTTCCCGGGGGGACATGGGTCCAGGTCAGAGCGGGAGAGCGGTCTTCCCCGTCGCAGGTGTGAACCCTGGGGATGGGCTGGCCCGCATCGAAGCGGGGCGAGGAAAGGGAAAACTCCGATCCACGGCTCAGCGCCACGAAGGCCAGGGCCCCCCAGGCCAGTCCAAACAGCCAAAGGAAAGAGGTCAGAGCGTTCACGACACCACCTCCCTCGCCCGGGCCCTATTATCCCGGGCCCTCAGGTCCCCCGCGGGGGGGACGGCTTCACGTGGGGCCGCGCCCAGGCGACCAGATCGGCGGGCCCTTTGAAACCCACGAACCGACCGAGTTCCTTCCCTTGGGGGTCCAGGAGAATGACGGTGGGCAGGCCCCGGACCGCATAACGCGCCTGGATCTCCCGGTCGGCGGGCGAATTCCGCGTGACGTCGAGCCGGACGGGGGCCATCTGCCTCAAGAGCCCCTCCACCTCCGGTTCAGGCCAGGTCTTCTTCTCGAGTTCCACGCACGCCACGCACCAGTCGGCCCGAAAATCCAGGAGCACGGGCACGTTTCGGGCGCGGCCGTCGCGCAGGCCGGCTTCCAGGTCCCCGTGCCAGCCCCGGGCCCCAGCGTCGGAACCGGCCGGAGCGGGAGGCAGCAGGGGCAGAACGAGGAGAAGGGCGG
>JBFMHB010000128.1 GCA_040752915.1 Acidobacteriota bacterium | reverse complement strand
CCCCTTACGAATGGCCTGAGGCGCTCTTCACCTTCGCGCGCCAGTCGCGCCTGAGCCGCCAGCTGGACCACCAGTGCAAGATGGCCGCCCTGGAGGCGGCGAGGAATCGGCCCGAAGGAAAGAAACTTTGGCTCCTCACAAGAATCTGTGCACGGTATGAGGTAGTGGGAGGTGTCCAAGGCAGTGGTAGAGGTTGAGAGCGAAGGTGTCGGGGGTGCGGAAGCCATGGGCGCGGTGGCTGACCTGCTTGGCGTTGTTGTTCATGGCTTCGGTGGCGCCGTTGTCGATGCGGAGGTCGAAGTAGGCAAGGATGCCCTCCTCATGGCGGCGAAGAAGCCAGGCGAAGTCGCGCAGGGGTTTGATGCGGCTGTGGGTGGCCCACCAGAACCACTTCTTGAGGTAGCGCGCGGCCCATCCCCTCCGCTTGTAGGTCCAGATCTCGCGGAAAAGCTCCTTGAGAAGATAGGCCTTGTGGATCTTCAGGTTGAGCCGTTCGAGGTACCCCAGGCGCTGCTTCTGGTGGGGCGTCAGGTTCCAGGGGTTTTTCAGCCAGAGGTAGCGGGTGCCGCGCAGCAGCGAGGGCTCTTTGGCCTTGAGTGCTCTCGCCTCCATCTTTCGGACCCGATCGACAGCTTCGAGCAGGTGGCGCACCAGGTGGAACTTGTCGAAAACGAGCACCGCGTCGGGGCACCGCTCCTTAATGACCTTCACGTAAGGAGCCCACATATCGCAGCAGATTCCCTCGATCTGGGCCGTCCGTTCGGGCCCCCACTCCTCAAAGAAGCGCCGCAGGGTCTCCTCGCTTCGGCCCTCACTGCTCCAGATCAGCCGCTTCCGGTCGAGGTCGTACACCTGGGTCATGTACACGTGTCCCTTCTTGCGGCTAATCTCATCGATGCCGATGTGGCGGACGAAGGATGTATCCCGGTGGGCCAGGCCATACTTCACGGCACTGCGCACCGCCGAGGCCACCGTGCTCCAGCAGACTCCGAAGAGCCTGGCGACGACTTCCCATGCCAGAAGCCTGGCCCAGATGGCCAGAACGTGGATCAGTCCGGCGCTCAGGGGACTCTTTCCTTCGGTCCAAGGGATTTGCTCCACCACCACCCCGCAGGAAGGGCACCGCACTCTCGCGGGCCGGTAAGAGAGCCTCACAGAGATGCCCCACAGCGGCACATGGCGCCACGTCCTCTCCGCCAGCCGGTCCCGGACCCGCGATCGGCGCCCGCACCCCGAGCACGGCAGCTTGCGGCCTCGTCTCAGGTCCAGGGCTACGAAAAGGTCCTCCCCCTTCTGTCTCACACCCGCCACCCGGTGGTCCTTGAGTCCCAGCGTCTTTCGAACGATACTTTCCACGAGCATGAGCGGCCCTCCACTTATGAAGCCTCCAAGAACTCCATAAGTAGCTGGCGTTGCTCATGCTCTTCAACATCCTTACCCCATTTTCATGCACAGATTCTCAAGGGGAGCCGAAACTTTTCATCAACACGCTTCCGACGACCCTCGACGATCCCGACTTCCTCGGCGAACCCGCCGTCGAACTCCTCCACCAATACGGCCTCACGCCCACGGAAGTCGTCTGGGAACTTACCGAGCGCCACGCCATCGAGAACTACGACGCCTTCCGGACCATCATGCAGAACTACCTGGCCATGGGGTACCAGGTGGCGCTGGACGATCTGGGTACGGGCTATTCCTCCATTCAGACCATCACCCACGTCCGGCCCTCGTACCTCAAGGTGGACATCTCCCTGGTGAAGGACATCCACCTGAACCTCCTCAAACAGGAGCTGGTCTCGTCCCTCCTCATCCTCAGCCGCAACATCAACGCCCAACTCGTGGCGGAGGGGATCGAGACGGGGGAGGAGCTCCGGGCCATCCGGGCCCTGGGGGTCACCCTGGGCCAGGGCCACCTGCTCGGTCCCCCCGCCCCTCATTTCGCCACCGAGATCCGGTCTCTTTAGGACCGCCGATTCGGGGCCGGCCCGAACCGGCCGAGTGGAGAGCGCCATGGCACGTATGACGCGCAGGACGTTCCTCGAGTCGGGCGCCGCGGCCCTTGCGGGGGCCGCCCTCTCCCGCTCCGCGATCCCGGCGGAGGAGGCGCGGCTTCCCGGCGCCTCCGACATCTTCCGCCGCCTCACCTTTCCGGAAGGTCTTCCCGTCCCGGGACCGGAAGTGGCCATCCGAACGGCGGGAGTCCGGCGGGTTCCGGTGGCGGGGGGAACCCATCGGGTCTGGACCCGGCGGGTGGGCTCGGGCCGCACGCCCGTGCTCATCCTCCACGGGGGACCGGGAGGGACCCACGAATCCCTCGAATGCCTCGGGGATTTTCTTCCGGCGGAAGGGTGCACGCTGTACTTTTACGACCAGCTCGGGTGCGGGAACTCGGACAGGCCCGGAGACGACTCCTTGTGGACCGTGAACCGGTACGCCGAGGAGGTCGAGGAGGTGCGGGCCGCCCTGGGGCTGGCGGACTTTGTTCTTTACGGCCATTCCTTCGGCGGCATGCTCGCCATCGAGTACGCCCTCGCCCATCCCAGGCACCTGAAGGCCCTGGTCCTGTCCAACGTGACGGCGAGCGTCGCCTCCCACGTCCAGCACATGAATCGTCTCCGGGCCGAACTGCCCGAGAAGGTCCGCGCCGTACTCGAGCGGTGCGAGCGGGAAGGGCTCACGCAGGCCCCCGAATACCGGGACGCCTTGATGGGGATGGTGTACCCGCGCCACCTGTGCCGGCTCGCTCCATGGCCCGAGCCGCTGGAGCGGTCCTTTCGAAACCAGAACACCCGCATTCACGACCTCTTGTGCGGTCCGAGCGGGCTCGCCGTCACCGGAAGGATCAAGGGCTGGGATCGTTGGTCCGACCTGCACCGAATCGTTGCGCCCACGCTCCTTCTCGTCGGCTACTACGACACCGTCAACCCGGCCGACATCCGCCGGATGGTGCGCCTCCTGCCCAACGGCCGGGCGGCCGTTTGCACCAGCGGAAGCCACTTTTCGCTCTGGGACGACCAAGAGGCCTACTTCCGACACCTCACCCGCTTTCTCCGGCAGGTCCGGGACGGGAGCTTCGCACCGGAGCCCCGCAGGGTGCCCGACTACGAGTGAGACCTCGTTCCCGCGGCGGAACGGGAGGCTCGAGAACTCCCGCCGGGGGGAGAGCGTATCATCCCTTGCCCGGATCGGGAGGCGCCCATGGCCAGGAAAAGGGTCCGAAGGGAGGAGTTTTCGGTGAGCGGCGACGAACTGCTCGGCCGCGTCAAGGACCTCATCCACAGCGGCAACATTCGCCGGATCACGATCAAGAACGCGGAGGGGGAGACCCTCATCGAGGTCCCCCTGACCCTCGGCGTGGTGGGGGCGGTCCTCCTCCCGGTGTGGGCCGCCCTGGGCGCCCTCGCCGCCCTGGTGGCGCGGCTGCGGATCGTCGTCGAGCGAATCGAGGACCCGGGGGAGGCCGGGCGGCCCCCCGAATCCGATCCGGCGGCCCTTTAGGGCCGCCCGGAAAGGACGAACCCGCGGCTCTTGTCCC
>JBFMHB010000127.1 GCA_040752915.1 Acidobacteriota bacterium | reverse complement strand
CCCGGGCCGCGGCCGCCGGAACGGGTTGGAGCCGGGCCGCGGGAGTTCCGGGCCGGGGAGAAAAGCGGAAGGAGTACAGGGTGTCGTAAGCCGCCTCCCGGACGACCTTGAGGGTTTCCTGGAAATCTTCCTCCGTCTCGCCCGGGAAGCCCACGATCACGTCACTGGAGAGGGCCAGGTCCGGAACCTTGCGCCGGATCTCGTCCACGAGGTTCAGGTACCACGCCTGGTCGTACTGGCGGCGCATGGCCTTCAGGATCCGGTCCGATCCGGCCTGGACGGGCAGGTGCAGGTAGGGGCAAAGGTTCTCCCGCTCGCCCATGAGATCGGCCGCCTCCAGGGGGAAGTGTCGGGGATGGCTCGTGGTGAAACGCAGGCGCTTCAGGCCGGGAAGGTCGCTCACGGCGGCCAGGAGGTCGGGGAAACGGCGCGAGCGGCCCTCCTTCCAGCAGTTCACGTTCTGGCCGAGGAGCTCCACTTCCAGAAAACCCGCATCCACCGCCCTGCGGGCCTCCTCCAGAATCGAGGCCATTGGCCGATAGATCTCGGGACCCCGGGTGGCCGGGACGACGCAGAAGGCGCACTTCTTGTTGCACCCTTCCATGACCGTCACGTAGGCCTTGGTGGGGCTGGACCGCGCGATCATCCGATCGGGGAAGAGCACCGAGTCCGGGTGAAACTCCGTGTCGATGGCCTTCTGAACCCGGGCCTGCCGCAGGAGTTCGGGAAGGTGCAAGACCCCCCTGGGCCCCATCACGAGGTCCACGTAAGGGGCGCGCGCGAAGACGGCCTCCTTCTCCTGCTGGGCCACGCATCCGACCAGGCCCAGAATCACCTCCCGGTCCCGCTTGAGCCCCTTGAGCCGCCCGAGTTCCGTGAAGACCTTGTTCTGCGGGCCTTCCCGGACGGAACACGTGTTGAGGAGGATGACGTCGGCCTCCTTCTCGTCGGATGCGGGCTCGTATCCCAGGTCGGCCAGGAGACCGGCCATCTTGTCGCTGTCCAGGACGTTCATCTGGCAGCCCCAGGTCTTGATGAGGTATTTCACGGGAGAGCCCCTCCGTTGTCGCGGGCGCTCGGGTTGGGCGGACCCGAGGAATCGATGTGGCGCGCCACGGCCGCCGACCCCCTCCGGATTTCCGGATCAAGCATCACCGAAGGGCAGCTCCGAGGAATGGCCGCGCTCGCGGCCCTTGATCCGCTCCCAGAGGGCGTCCATTTCGGCCAGGGTCATCCCGTGGATATCCCGGCCCTCTTGGCGGGCCTCCGTTTCCAGGGCCCGGAAGCGCCGCTGGAACTTGGCGTTGGAGAGCTGGAGCGCGTCCTCCGGGTCCACGTCCAGGAAGCGGCTCAAGTTGGCCAACGCGAAGAGAAAGTCCCCGAGCTCCTCGCGGATGAGGTCCTTCCGCCCCGAGGCGACGGCCTCCCTCAGTTCGTCCCACTCCTCGCGGACCTTGTCCTCCACCTGACGGCGCTCCTCCCAGTCGAAGCCCACGCGGGCGGCTTTCTGGCCGAGGCGGTAGGCCTTGAGCAGGGCGGGGAGGGCCCGGGGGACGCCGTCGAGGGCGCTCGGATCAGAGGCGCCGTTTTCTCGCTTCTCCTCTTTCTTGATGGCCTCCCAGTTCTGGAGGACCTCTTCGGGCGAATCGGCCCGGACCTCTCCGAAGACGTGGGGATGTCTCCTCACGAGCTTCTCGTTGATGGAGCGGCACACCTCCTCGACCGTGAAGGCCCCCTCCTCCTCGGCGATGCGCGCGTGGAAGACCACCTGGAGCAGGAGATCGCCCAGTTCCTCCCGGAGTTTAGCGGCATCGCCGCTCTCGATGGCGTCGAGGACCTCGTAGGTCTCCTCCACGAGGTAGGGTTTGAGGTCCTCCCGCTTCTGCGCCCGGTCCCACGGGCATCCCCCGGGGGATCGGAGCCGGGCCATGATGGAGACGAGACGGCCGAATTCGGGGTGCCGCTCCCGCTCCATCTCACTTTCCCCCGAGAAGGAGGGAGACCGGCTCGCCGGCCCGGGCCCGGACGGGTCCCGCCGAGAGATCCTTCTCGCTGCGCGTGGAGATATCGCCGTCTTCATCCAGTCGGACGAGGAGGTCGGCCTCCTCGGGCAGGGGCTCGCCCGTCATGGAGTCGGCGCCCGTGATGCGGAAGGCCACGGGGAACGATTCGGGCAGCAGCTTGACGGCGGCCACGGGCCGCATGTCCCCCGCGGAGGAGCGGGCGATGACGAAGAGCGTGGGACCCCTTTGGAATCCCGCGGCGAGGTTGGAGGGCAGGTCCACCGTCCCGGAGAAATCCGCACCCGCGGCGGCCGTTGCGGGTGCCGGCTCCGGCATCGGCGAGGCTTCCTGGGGCGCGTCCTTCTGAACGGGCCGGGCCGCGCGGGCTTCCTTGGGCGCCTCGGGGGGATCGCCCTTCCACGAAACTTCGTGCTGGGAACAGCCCAGGAGAGTCAGGGCCGAGAGCAGGATCAGGGCTCTCGTCGGAATGGATCGGTTCTGGGTCATGCGCGGGCTTCCTTCCTGTCGTTCCGGAGAAAAGGCAGCGCTCCGGAGGTCTACTTGCGGTCGAAGCGGGCGAGCAGGTCGGCCGCCTTGAGGGTAAAGACGATAGGCCGACCGTGGGGGCAGGTCAAGGGGCACCCCAGGTCGAAGAGGGCGTCCAGAAGGTACTGAAGCCTGGGAAGGGGCTGAGGCTCTCCGACCATGACGGATCCCCGGCAGGAGCGCATCACGAGGATTTCTTTCCAACGGTCCCTGGGCGTCTTCAGAGCTTCGCCGGCGCCGTCGAAGAGTTCCTGAAGCAGTTCCTGAGCCTCGGTGGGGCGGAGGAAGGCGGGCGCGGACCGCACCGCCACGACGCCCTCCCCTAGGACCTCCGCCTCGAAGCCCTGGGAGGTGGCGAGGGCGGCCATTTCCGCGGCGCGGTGCGCCAGTCGGCGGGGGAGGGTGAAGGTGGGTGGCAGGAGAAAGGCCTGGCGGGGACCGGGTTTTTCGATGAACCGGCGGAACTGCTCGAACCGGACGCGCTCGTGGGCCACGTGCTGGTCCACGACGGACAGGCCGTCGGGTCCATCGCACAGGATGAAGGAGTCCCTCCACTGGGCCAAGGCGCGAAGGGGCGCGGGTGGAGGCCCCGAGGGAGAGGCGAGGGGGAGGAGCGCGGGCCTTTCCTGACTCGAAGCCTCCCGCCAAGACGGAGGCCGCGATTCTCCGACGACGGGGAGGCCGGCCGCCGGGGAGAAAACGTTCCCCGCGCCCGGGGGCCCGGGCCCGATGGCCCTTCGAAGGGCCGCCGCCACCGCGCCGTGGACGGCCTGCCCGTCCGCGAAGCGCACCTCCCGCTTGGCCGGATGGACATTCACATCCACCCGGTCAAAGGGCACGGCCACGGAAAGGAGAAGCAGGGGATGGCGGCCCCGCGGCATGGTGTCCGCGTACGCCTCCGCGATGGCGTGCTGAAGGACGCGGTCCCGGATGAGCCGCCCGTTGACCAGCGTGAACTGGTACCGGGGCGAGCCGAGGTTTCGTTCGGGGCGCCCGGCCAGGCC
>JBFMHB010000126.1 GCA_040752915.1 Acidobacteriota bacterium | reverse complement strand
CCCTGTGGGCCATCCTGGAGCTGGCCCGAAATCTCGATCGCCCTTCGCGCATCGTCACGATCTTTCCCGACGGCGCCTCACGCTACCTGAGCACCATCTTCAACGACGACTGGATGCGGGAGCGCGGGTTCCTGTGACGGCTTTCCATGACCCCCTGGAGGGGCCTCAGACCGCGGGCGCCGCAGCCAGAAGGGATCTTGCCCCGTTCACGATGAAGGCGACGGCCTTGGCGGCGATAAAGATGTAGAGGATTCTCGCCACCACGAGGACAGAGACCTTTCCAGCGGCCCTCTCCAACAGGGGCGCCGCGTGAAGGACGGGAAGCACGGCCGCGTAAACCAGGAGGGCCGCCAAGGCGGCAGACAACGGACCGTGGGCCTGCATGAGCAGAATCGTCGTGACGATCGTCCCAGGGCCGGCCAAATAAGGGAATCCGAGGGGAAAGACAGCCAGGTCGTCGGAGACCCGGCTCCTGGACCGTACGGCGCTCTTCGGCCCAAGAAGCATGCCGCGGGCGGCCACTGTGAAGACGAGCACCCCTCCTGCTATCTGGAAGGCGCCCGCCTCCACCCGGAAGACGTCGGCGAGCATCCAGTGGCCGAAGAGAGCGAAGGCGATCACAATGCCGGCCGCCGTCAGCGTTCCCCTTCGCAGGCACGCCGCGCGCTCGCAGGAGGGCAACCCGCGAGTAAGGTCAGCGAAGAGGGGAAGGTTGCCCACGGCGTTGACCATGGCGAAGAGGACCAAGGCGTCGTGGAAAAGCGTGTCCAGAAAGGCGACCGTCGCGCTCACGGTGTCCCCGCGGCGGCGCGGTCCAGGGTCCGACCTACCAGAGAGGCGGAGATGTGGCTTCCGAAGGCTTCCCGCCAGATGCGATACGAATAGAGTTCCTCGGGGGATCTCAAGACGACGCCCGGCTCCACAGCCTTTGTCCGCCTGAACTCGTCCTCCGAGATGGAAGAATCCGCCAGCCGCGCGATCACCTCCGACGAGCCGGCCCCCTCGGAGAATTTCATCTTCTTGCGCTGGAGGATGGAATCGGGGAGGATCCCCCGGCAGGCTTCCCTCAAGAGCCACTTTTCCGGGCGGTCCGGCCGGGGTTCCAGAAGGTCCACGGGGAGCCTCGCCACGTAGCGGACCAGGTCCCCGTCCAGGAAGGGCACCCGCCCCTCGAGCCCGTGGGCCATGGTCATGCGGTCGCCGCGCTGGAGGTTGGTGTCCTGAAGGCGCAATGTGATGTCTGTGAGTTCCCGGCGAAGGCACTCTCCGCCTCCGAGCCGGCTCAGATACTCGTACCCCGCGAAGAGTTCGTCTGCCCCCTCTCCCATGAGGGCCACCTTGACGTGCCGAGCGGCGAGTTTGGCGATGAAGTACATGGGAATGGCGGATCGGACCAGGGGGGCGTCAAAAGACTCCAGGTGGCGAATGACCTCAGGCAAGGCCTCCTCCACGTCCTTTTCGCTGTAACGAAGTTCGTGGTGGACGGTCCCGAGGTGGGCGGCCACCCGTCGGGCCGCTTCGAGGTCCGGGGCTCCTTCCATCCCCGCCGTAAAAGAGTGGAGTTCGACTACGTGAGGACGCATGAGTGCGGCCACCAGACTGCTGTCGAGCCCTCCCGAAAGGAACACCCCCACGGGGACGTCGGCCATGAGGCGCTTCTCCACGGCCCTTTCCAACAGCCTCCGGATGTCTTTAAGGACGGCTTCGAGGGGGACCTCGGAGATGCGTGGACGAGGCGGGTAGGGAAGTGAGACACGCCAGGGTTCCCCATCGTGGAGCATGGCGTGACCGGCCGGAAGCATATGGAGTTCGTCCATCGGAGGGAATGCCTTGAGTTCGCTGGAGGCCAGGAGGACCCCCTCCCGCCGGCCGTAGTAAAGGGGTTTGATCCCCAGCGCGTCGCGTGCCAGGAGGAGGCCTCCCGGTCCCGCTATGGCCATCGCGAACATCCCGTCCAGCCGGGGGAGCATGTCCTCACCCTCCTCCTCATACAGGTGCAGGAGGACCTCCGTGTCGGAACGGCTGCTGAAAGCGTGGCGAGGCTCTATGGTCCGCCGAAGCTCGAGGTGGTTGTAAACCTCCCCGTTGAAGGCGACGGCCAGATCCCCGCGCTCGTTGGCCATGGGTTGCGCGCCTCCTTCCAGGTCGAGGATGGACAGGCGCACATGGCCGAGGCAGGCCTTCCCGCGGATCGCGACGCCTTCGCCATCGGGCCCCCGGTGCCGGATCCGGTCGAGCATGGTCCGGACCGTATCGTCTCCGACAGCCCCCCAGGAAACGGCAATACCGCACACGGTCAGGCCACTCCCGGGATGCCGAGAGAGCGAAGTCGCTCTCGTTCGGAGAGAACCCTGCGGGAGGCGGGATCAATGGCCTCCCAACCGCCTTCCACGCACGCCGTCACGATGGTCCCCTTGAGGTGGGGGTTCCCGCGGAAATGCGGAGCGTCCAGGACACCCGTGCGGATTGCCCGTGTGAGCACCTCCGCGTCGCCCCACGGGTCGTCCCGGTCCTGGCCCAGGGTTCGGATCGCTGCGAGGATCTCCTCGGCCTCGGAAACGAGATGGTCTCTCCTGGAGGCGACCGTTGGATCGGCGGATGCGTCGGGCAGTCCCTTCAGCGCAAGATCCACGGCCCCTTGCGCCACGCGGCAGCTCTCGATCAGGGAGTCGGCATCCACAACGGTCCGTGCCTCCGTGAATCCCACTACGTGGAGGATGTGGGGCTTCAGCGCCATGGAGAGGACGGCCGAGGCGGCCATGTGCCCCTTGGCCTTCCCGAAGTCTCCGGGCAGGCTCGTGATGCCCGCCCTCACCTCCCGTAGGGTCGAGAAGTCAGGCCCTTCCAGCCGGGAGATCAGATCCAGTTTGGCCAGCATCTTGGCCAGGTCCATGGCCGGGCTGGTGGAGGGCGGCGTGTTGTGCATCATCTGGATCACGTAATACCGCACGCCCTGGCGCTTGGCGTTGTACGCCGCCAGAAAGGCGGCCGCCACGGCAAGGGAGTCGTGGGCGTCGCGGAGGCTCCACTGGTGGGATTCGTTGACCTCCACCGGGACCCCTTGGACAGCGTAGAACCGCATGGCGGCCTGCTTTTCCTGGATAGCCTCAGGAAACGGGACTTTGCTGCGCCCGTCCATGACGCTGTACCAGCAGAGAGGAATCGCGCCCCAGGCGTTTCGAATCGTGTCCAGACTCATCTCCGCCCAGGGGATCAGGTCCCTCGTCCCGCTGTAGCACCGGAGGAGGGGGAAGTTGCCGCACCGGGTGGCCTCGTAAACGGCCCGCAGGTCCTCGGGCCTTCTGACGGGCACCCCGCCCGCTCCGTCCTGGGAGGGGTCCATTTCATAAGGGCGGAAGAAGTGTTCCTGGGCGTTCTGGTCGGGTCCGACGGAGAGGACGTCGAGGACTCTGGATTCCGCTATCCTGCTGGCGCCCTCGATGGTTCTGGCAAGGTCCGGCTCTCCGTAGTGGTGGCGCAGAAGGGGCCTCGGGAATCGCTGCTCGATTCTTTCGAGCAAGGTCGAAGGGTACCTCGCCTCGCCTGATCCGGCGGTATGGCCCGTCAGGTATGCCCGGATTTCGTCGTGGGGCTCGCTTCCATCGAAGGCTCGCTCGAAGAAGCCCGTCTTCCGAGCCA
>JBFMHB010000125.1 GCA_040752915.1 Acidobacteriota bacterium | reverse complement strand
GCGGGCGGAGACCATGACGTCACCTCCTGGCTCCCTGTGAGCAACGGCCGTGCCATCCGAAGGGCCCGGCGGGGGCCGGCCATGTGGCGCTTTCTCATGGGTTTCTGACACCCGTTCGCCTTCGGACCGGGTGCGACCGTCCGGGAAAGAGGACAGAAGCTGGAACGGAGGCAGGACCTTCGGCTAAGATAGCCCTTCGGAGGAGGCGCCCATGGCCACCGTGTCCAAGGGCCTCGAGGCCACGCGAAAGGCCCTTGAGGAAGAACTGAAGAAGCTCGACCAGGAACTCCGGATCGAGCTCCCCAAAGAGATCGATCGCGCCCGCCAGTTGGGCGACCTGTCGGAGAACGCCGAGTACCACATGGCCCTTCAGCGCCAGCAGTACGTGAAGGCGCGGGTCATGCAACTCCGCGAGCGGATCGGCGCCCTCTCCCGGATCAACCTCAACGCCATCCCCACGGACAAGGCCGCCTACGGCAGCCAGCTGAAGCTCCTGGATCTGGACAAGGACGAGGAACTGACGGTGCGGCTCGTGACCCACGAGGAGGCCGACTTCCAGAAGGGCCTCTACTCGGTCCAGTCCCCCATCGGCCAGGCCATGCTCGGCAAGCGCGAAGGCGACGAGGTCGTGGTCCAGACCCCCGGCGGGAAGCGCACTTTCGAAGTCCTCGAACTCAAGACCATCCACGACCTGTAGGGCGGGAACGAGATTCCGAAATCCGAATTCTGGATTTCGATGGGTAAGGATCGAATCCCCGAACGTTCCGGCAACGGGATCCGGGGCCACCGGTTGATCGGAACAAAATAGGTGGCTGTCCCCAATTTCGAAATAGGTGGCTGTCCCTCATTTCGCTCTTCGCGACTGGGGGACTGCGAAGAATCGCTGCTCGTCTCTCGTCTCGTCTTTCTTCAAATCCCAAATGCCTTTTGCCTTGGCCTTCCGCCTTTCGTCTCTCGTCTCTCGTCTAACGTCTCTCGTCTCTCGTCTAACGTCTCTCGTCTAACGTCTCTCGTCTCTCGTCTAACGTCTCCCGTCTCCCGTCTCCCGTCTCCCATCTCCCGTCTCCCTCCTTCCCGTCTCTTTTGTGCTACCCTGAGGCCATCACGTCAGCGGGTTTCACGGTGCGGCCCTCGGGCCGGGAAACGCGAACTCTAGGAGGTGCCCATGGTCAAGAAGCGCAGGATATCCACGGCGGCGTTCGTCCTGGTTCTCGTAGCCATCCTCTGGAGCCTGGGGCCCGTTCCCGCCGGCGCGGCCACCACGACCCGCGACGCCAAGGGGGTCTGGTTCGTGGAGGGAAGCTCCGTCCGCGACGCCTTCGACGCCATGGGATACGCCGTGGCCACGGACCGGATGTGGCAGGTGGAGACCTACTACCGCTCGGCCACGGGGAGGCTCTGCGAGATCTTCGGCGCCAGCCAGCTCGAGACCGACATGTTCATGCGGACCGTGGGCTACACGAACAAGGAGTACAAAAAGGGATTCAAGTCCCTCAGCCAGGATTCGCAGGACTGTATCGACGGCTTCGTGGCCGGCTTCAACCGCCGCGTGGACGAGGTGCGCGCCAATCCGGCCCTCCTCCCCTTCGAGTACCAGGCCCTCTCGGCCCAGGTCCACCAGCAGATCCTCCCCGAGAAGTGGACCCGCTACGACGTCATGGCGTGGCTCGTCCTCCTCCAGCGCGAGTTCGATCCGGAGGCTTTGAACCAGGGCCAGCTCGAAAACGCCGTCATCGCCCAGACCCTCCAGGGGATGTACGGACAGGCGGGCCTCGCCATGTTCGCCGACATGCGGTGGCTCAACGATCCCGACGCCCTCGCCTACATCCCCGACTCCGGCAGCCGGCCCTCCGTCCTCCCCGCTCCCGAGGACCTGTCCCGCCTCGAGGCCAGCGTGGCCGCCCTGCCCGACTTGAAGGCGGCCTCCGAGGGCCTGGGTGGCGTCCTCGACCGGATCAAGGACAACCTGGACCGCATCAACGCCCGGGTGAAGATGGGCTCCTACGCCTGGGTGGTCTCGGGCGACAAGACCGCCTCCGGCAACCCCATCCTCTACTCCGGCCCCCAGATGGGCTTCCCCGTCCCCGCCATCGTGGCGGAGGGCTCCATCAAGTGCCCCACCCTTAGCTATTCGGGTATGACGGTCCCCGGGATCCCGGGCCTCATCATCGGACGCACCGCCCACCACGCCTGGTCCATGCAGGTGGGCCACGCCCACACGACGGACTACTACATCGAGAGCCCCCTGGCCACCAAACTCCACCACAAGGAGATCATCCACGTCCTGGGCGGCGCGGACGTGAGGGTGAAGGTCTACCGCTCCAGCCACGGCCCCATCGTCAACCCCATGCCTTACGACTTGAAGAACCTGAACGACACGACCGTGGCCTGGAAGAACGCCCACTGGGGCCACGAGTGGGGGGCCCTGGACGGCTTCCTCCAGATGGCGCGCGCGACCTCCATGGACCAGTTCGGCCAGGGCATCGAGAAGATCTGCGTGAGCCAGCACTTCTGCTACGCCGACAAGGACGGGAACATCGCCTATTGGATGTCGGGGTGGGATCCCGTCCGCTCCGCCAACCAGGACCCGCGCATGCCCTCTCCGGGGGACTTCGAGCACGAGTGGACGGGCCAGCTCAAGCCCCGGGCCCACGACCGCAACACCTCGCAGGGCTACTACTGCGGCTGGAACAACAAGGCCAGCGCCTCCTACGACAACGCCCCCCAGAACCTCGGATACAACTTCGGGCCCTTCCACGGCGCCCACGTGGTGAACGACTACCTGAAGACCCACGACAACCTCACCTTCGAGCAGGTGCGGGACCTGGCCCTCAACATCGCCACCACCGACTCCTTCGCCATCGGGCGCGGCGTCGTCTGGAGCCAGGTGGGCCCCTACTTCACCGCCGCCGTGAACGCGCACCCGGCTTCCCACCGCCTCGCGGCCCTGGCCCTCATCGGAGCCTGGGACGGCCACTTCGTGGCCGGCGGCGCCTCCCAGTGGGCCATGGGGACCACCCGGGCCGACGCCTGGTACCTCCAGGAGGAGTGGACCAAGGAGTTCATCAAGTTCGTCATGGCCAACGAGGTGGGCAGCACCCTCGGCGCCCCGTCCATGAACAACCTCAACGTCTGCCTCCACGCCCTCAAGGGAGGATCCTCGGGCGTCGTGAACAACTATCCGTGGTTCCTCGACACCCAGCAGGTGGGCCTCCCCACCGACCCCCAGGAGCTCATCGTCCTGGCCCTCGACAGCGTCATGAACCGGATCGGCATGCCGCCCTACAACGTGCCCCGGGGCGTCATCACCCACCGCCACGACCTGCTGGGCCCCATCCACACGACGCCCTACTCCAACCGGTCCACCTACGCCCACTGCATCGAGTACGGCCCGGCGGGCCCCGTGCGCCTCGAAACCATGTTCCCCCTCGGCGAATCGGGCTTCATCGGAATGGGCGGCCAGGGCCAGCCCGTCTTCGACACGCACTTCTTCACCATGGCTCCCGTGTACGACCCCTTCACCCCGAGGAGCTTCCCCCTGCCCCAGTAAGAGCCATCCACTTTCTGCGCCATGCGCTTTGCGCCCCCCGGACCGGGTCCGGGGGGCGCTTGGGTGTTCACCCGGCCATCCGCCCTCGAAGGCCTCCACTGTAGCGGCCCTTGCTTGCATGGGCCGGCCCTTCGGCCGATGCGAGCAT
>JBFMHB010000124.1 GCA_040752915.1 Acidobacteriota bacterium | reverse complement strand
CGCCGGGAGCAGGAGGCGGAGCAGATGAAGTTCGTCCTCCAGAAGGAGTCCCAGGAGGCCGAGCGCAAGCGCATCGAGGCCCAGGGAATCGCGGACTTCCAGCGCATCGTGGCCCAGGGGATCTCGGCCCAGCTCCTGGAGTGGAAGGGCATCGAGGCCACGGAGAAACTGGCCCAGAGCCCCAACACCAAGATCGTCGTCATCGGCAACCCCAAGACGGGGCTCCCCATCATCCTCGGCGGGGAGAAGTAGCCCCGCCGCCGTCCCGGCGGTCCGAAGCGGGGAGGTGGCGCGGATGAGGTGGAGGCCCTTTCTGGCGTTCCTGGGCGCGTTCCTGGCCTTCTCGGGAGGGCTGGGAGGTCTCATGGCCGTCCGCCGACCGGCCACGGTGACCTTCGTCTTCACGGGCGACACCCAGGGCTTCCTCGTGCCCTGCGGGTGCCGCACGGTCCCGGCGGGGGGGCTGGCGCGGCGCGCGGGCCTTCTGGCCCACCTGCGGAGCCAGCCGCACGCCGGCGCGGTGGTCCCCGTGGAGGTGGCCCACGGCCTGGCGGAGCGGGGGCCCGCGCGGGACAAGCTGAACCGCCAGATGGGCCGGTTCTTCAAACGGGAGGGGGTCCTTCTGGGCCTGGGGGGCTACGATCTCCTCCTCGGGCCGGAGGCCCTCCACCTCTTCGTTCCCGGAGTGGAAAAATATATCGCCGGACGGGAGACCTACCCGGGCTCCCGGGAATTCCGCCTGGGCGGCTGGGGGGTGGGTCCCGTGGGCCCCACGGCCGCGAGGCTCCGCCTCGTTTTCGTCTCCGAGACGCCTCCCGAGGGCGCACCCATGGGCGACCCCCTGGAGGCCTTCGAGTCGGAGATCCGAGAGCATCCGGCTGACGGCTACGTGGTGACGGGAAACCTTTCCACGGGGGCCGTGGGGCGGCTCCTGAACGCCCATCCGGAAATTCTCGCGGTGGTGGCCCAGTGGGGGACCCAGGTGACGACGGCCCCCCAGCGGGTGAGGGACACCTGGGTCCTCTGGATCGGGGACCGGGGCCGCCGCGCCGCCACCCTGACGGTGGTCCGGGAGAAGGGGCGGTGGAGCGTCCTGCCCGGGATCTCCTACCTGGGTCCCGAGATTCCCTCGGACCCGGAGGTGGAAGCGGAGGTCCAGGAGACTCTCGCCTCGGTGGAGGCGTACAACCGGCAGGCCCTCGATCTCATCACCCGGCCCGCGCCGGCCGGGAAGGGCTACGCGGGGGCGGCCGCCTGCGCCTCCTGCCACCCCGGGGCCCACGCCGTGTGGTCGAAGACCCGCCACGCCCGAGCCACGGAGGACCTGGCCGTGGACCACCAATCCTCCAACCCCGAATGCCTGAAGTGCCATGCCACGGGAGTGGGGCGGCCGGGCGGGTTCCCCCGGGCCGACGCGGACCTCTCCGGGGTGCAGTGCGAGGCGTGCCACGGTCCCGGCGCGGGCCATCCCCCCGAGAAGATGCCGGTCCTCGAACTGGCCGCCGTGTGCGCCCCGTGCCACGGAAAGCGCGACTCCCCCCTCTTCGACGCCGAGGCCTACTGGCAGGTCATCCGCCATGGGGGTGAGGAGGGAGCCCAGCCGGAAGGCGACCCCGCGCGCAGGTGAGGGCGGCCGGGAGAATGCGGCTCCCGGTTTCGGGCTTCCCCGGCGAGGGAGAAAACGCCATTCCGCGGGCCCAAGGTCCGTTCCCTGGACAGGAGGGCGGCCGGGCCGTAAAATACGGCGGGATGATGCGCCGCGCGGCCTACGCCACCGTATTGATTTTCTTCGCCCTCGGCCTGGGAGGCCGACTGCCTGGGGAGGAGCCCGCCTCCTCCGGCGCGGCGGCGGAGGAGAGGCGCGCCGCCGAGGAGGTCTACCTGGAAGTGGGCCGTCTCGTGCGGGATCGGTCGGCGGAGGCCCCCGATTCGGGCGTGCTCCTCAGGGCCTCCATGGACGGCATGCTCCACGCCCTGGACCCCCATTCGGCCTATTACCCCCCCGACGTGTACAAGGACCTCATGGAGGACCAGGAGGGCAAGTTCTCGGGGCTGGGCCTCCTGGTGACCAAGCCCTCCGCCGCGTCCCCCCTCCTCGTGGTGACCCCCATGCCCGACACGCCCGCCTCCCGCGCCGGCGTGCGCGCGGGGGACCTGATCCTCGAGGTGGACGGGGAGGGCACCGACAAGATGACGAGCCGGGAGGCGGTGCGTCGGCTCAAGGGCCCCGAGGGCACCTCCGTGACGATCAAGCTGGGACGCGGCTCTTCCCCCCCGGTCTCCCTCACCCTCAAGAGGGCTCCCATCCCCAAGCACACCGTCCCCTACGCCTTCCTGCTGGAGGGCGGCGTGGGGTACCTGAAGGTCAACACCTTCGGCCAGACCACGGCGGAGGAGGTGGAGACGAACTTGAGGAGCCTCCTGGCCGGCGGGCTCAAGGTTCTCGTCCTGGACCTGCGGGACAACCCCGGAGGATCGTTGAACGCGGCCGTGGAGGTGGCCTCGCTCTTCCTGGACCGGGGGCAGGCGGTGGCCAGCGTGCGGGGGCGCACGGTGGGCATCGTGCGCTCCTTCCGCGCGACGCGGCGGGGGGCCTTCGCCGATCTGCCCGTGGCCGTCCTCCTCAACCTGGGCTCGGCGAGCGCCTCGGAAATCGTGGCCGGCGCCCTCCAGGACCACGACCGGGCGGTGGTCGTGGGCGAACGGTCCTGGGGCAAGGGACTCGTGCAGACCGTGAGCCCCCTCGAGAACCAGGGCGCCGTGGCCATCACGACGGGTCGCTACTTCACGCCCTCGGGCCGGCTCATCCAGAGGGACTACGGCGCCTCCTACGACGCCTACTACTTCCCCGAACAGCAGCCCGAGGGCCGGGAGGAGTCGGCCCAGCGCGTTCAGGAGGCCCACACGGACGCGGGCCGCACCGTCTTCGGCGGGGGCGGCATCGCCCCCGACGTCCTCGTGAAGGCCCCCGACATACCCCCCCTCGCCCTGGCCCTCGAGCGGAAGCGGTCCTTCCTCGAATTCACGGCCAAACAGGTCGAGAAGGGGAGCGCGGAGCGGTCGCTCCTGGGCACGCCCCAGTGGTCCGCGAGGTTCCGGACCTACCTCGCCGAGCAGGGCCAGGCGCCCTCGGACGCCGAGTGGAGCGAGAGCGAGGCGTACATCCGCGCGGCCCTGGAGCGGGAGGCGCGCACCATGCTGGACGGCCAGGCGGCCGGGTACCGGGCCATGATCCCCCTGGACGTTCAGCTTCAAAAGGCCCTGGAGAGTCTCCGGTCTCTCGGTGCGGCGAAGGACAAGGCCGCGTAAGCCGGGTCGAAGCCGGAGCCCTGGAGAATGGACGCATGTTCGAACGGCTGAGCGAGAGGATCCAGGGGGCGGTCAAGAGCCTCCGGGGACAGGGAAGGATCACCGAGTCCAACATCCAGGAGAGCCTGCGGTCCGTCCGGCTGGCCCTTCTCGAGGCCGACGTCCACGTGTCCGTGGTGCGCGATTTCCTGGAAGGGGTGAAGGCCAAGGCGCTCGGCGAGGAGGTCCTCGCGAGCCTCTCGCCCGACCAGCACTTCATCAAGATCCTGAACGAGGAGATGGTCCGGGTCCTGGGAGAGGGAGATTCCCGGCTTCACTTCTCTCCCCTGCCTCCCGGCGTGGTCATGCTCGTGGGTCTCCAGGGCTCGGGCAAGACGACGACAGCCGGAAAGCTGGCCCTCCACTTCCTGAACGACGGCCACCCGGCCCTCCTCGTGCCCGCCGACGTGTACCGCCCCGCGGCCCGCCAGCAACTGGAGACGGTGGGCCGCTCCGTGGGGGCGCCGGTCTACCAACCGGAGCCCGGGGACGGCCCCGTGGCCATCTGCCGGAAGGCCCTCGAGGAGGCCCGGAAACGCGGGATGCACCGGCTGATCCTGGATACGGCGGGCCGCCTCGCGGTGGACGAGGCCCTCATGGCCGAGCTGGGCGAGATCGTCTC
>JBFMHB010000123.1 GCA_040752915.1 Acidobacteriota bacterium | reverse complement strand
TCGTCATCTCCGCCCGGGCGCTCCCGCTGGCCGTCTGGATCTGGATCCGGGCCAGGCCGAGCCAGCGCTCCACCACGTTGCTCACGAGGTGGATGTCCTGGATCCGCGCGTAGGTGAGGTTGATCTCACGGCGGAAGAGGATCCCCCACCGCATGTGGATCCCCTCCCCGTCGAAGCGGTACCGGAGCGTGTGGTACCGGAAATACAGGGGCACGAGCGGCAGGAGGAAGAAGGGGCCCGCCAGGAGAGCGCGGAGGGCGTAGTATTCGAAGAGGCTCTTGTGGGGGCGGGTGATCTCGCGGACCGATTCGAGGGTCGGCACGGGGGTCGTCGTCATGGTCCCGTCCTCCGGCGGGCGGTTCGGCCGGCCCGCGCCGGCTTCCGGGCGCCGGGCCCGAACCCGATGATACCATCCCGGGGGGGCGGAAACCCCAGGAGGCGGCGGGTCGTATGCCCTTACCGAGGGAGAGGTGCCTTGAAGATCCTCGAGAAGACCGCCCTGGTCGTCGTTCTCCTCCTGGTCCTGTCCTGCCTGATCTCCATCGGCCTCCTCGTCTTCACGGACTTCGGAACGGGCTTCCTCAAGTCCAACGCGCAAGTCGCCCAGGCGGCCCGCTCCCTCGTCGTCCTCGACGAACGCTTCCCCTTTCCGCGTGAACCGGGCGCCTCTCTTTCTCCGGCCCGCCTCGAGGTCTTCCTTCGGGTCTCCTGCGCGACCAAGCCCTCCGCCGACCGGGCCGAGTCCTGGATCCAGGCCAACGGTCCCACGGTCGTGGTGGGCCGTCCCGTTTACAACGGCGAGGGCGCCGAACTCATGACGGCCTACCTTCGGGACCTCGCCGCGGCCCTCTCCGAAGCGGGCATGGGGCCCGCCGAGTTCGACTGGATCCACCAGCGCCTGCGCCTCGTCGCCGAGGGCCCCCCTCCGGAGGAGGCCCTCCGCCGGGCGCGGGAGGAGGCCCAGGAGCTCCGCAGGCTCTCCGAATCTCCCGAGGTGAGCCCAAGGCAGAGGAAGGACCTCCAGCGCCACCTGAAGGCCCTCGAGGACCTCCCCGACACGTGGGGGCCTTCCTTCCAGGCCGACCGGAGCCTGTACGAGGCCCAGGAGGCCAGGATCCGCGAGTGCGTCCACGGGCGCCGCGCCGTGCGGTCCGTGGGGCGGATCCTCTCGTCCATCGGAAACCCGTCCAGGACCTACATCGAGATCAATCCCGAGGACTCCCCCGCCCACGGCGGCCCGCCTGCCCCTCCCTGACCGCCGCGTGGATCCCCCCTTTCCACGCCGCACCGAGCCACGCCGGCGCCGCGTGACTTGACGGACCCTCCGCGCTACACTTCGCCTTCGGATCCAGCCACGGGCCCTTCGGGGGGCGAGGAGGGGGCATGCGGCGTCAGATTTGGGCCACCAAGCCCATGAGCCTCATCGAAGAGGAGATGCGGGGCGAGAACCGCCTGAGGCGGGTCCTGGGGCCCGTCCAGCTCACGAGCCTCGGCGTGGGCGCCATCATCGGCACGGGCATCTTCGTCCTCACGGGGCAGGCCGCCCACGACAAGGCGGGGCCCGCCCTCATCCTGTCCTTCGTCGTCTCGGGGATCGCCTGCATCTTCGCCGCCCTCTGCTACGCCGAATTCGCCTCCATGGCCCCCGTGGCCGGATCGGCGTACACGTACGCCTACACGACCCTGGGCGAACTCCCCGCCTGGATCATCGGTTGGGACCTCGTCCTCGAGTACACGGTCACGTCGTCCACGGTCTCCCACGGCTGGTCCCACTACTTCCAGGATTTCTTGTCCATCCTCGGGATCCACGTGCCCAGGTCCCTGGGGTACGCGCCCTTCGACTACGACCCGTCCACGGGGCATTTCGTCGCCACGGGCACCTACGTGGACCTGCCGGCCATGGCCGTGGCCTTCGCGATGACGGCGGTCCTCGTGAAGGGCATCCGGGAAAGCGCCTCCTTCAACACCGTCATGGTCGCCGTGAAGCTCGCGGTGGTGCTCCTCGTGGTGGGCCTGGGGGCCTTCTACGTGAACCCCGAGAACTGGCGCCCCTTCGCCCCCTACGGCTTCACGGGCCTCAGCTTCTTCGGCCACGCCGTGGCGGGCATGACCGACGCGGGGGGCCAGCCCCTTGGGATGCTCGCGGGCGCGGCCATCATCTTCTTCGCGTACATCGGCTTCGATTCGGTCTCCACCCACGCCGAGGAGGCCCGAAACCCCCAGCGGGACGTCCCCATCGGGATCGTGGCGTCGCTCCTTCTCTGCACGGTCCTGTACATCGCGGTCTCGGCGGTCCTCACGGGGATGGTCCCCTACGACCGGATCAACATCGACGCCCCCGTCTCCGACGCCTTCCGGCAGGCGGGCCTGCCCTGGGCCCAGTTCGTGGTGTCCCTGGGAGCGCTCGCGGGGATCACCTCGGTGCTCCTCGTCATGATGCTGAGCCAGCCGCGGGTCCTTCTCGCCATGGCCCGGGACGGGATGGTGCCCCCCGGCTTCTTCGGAGCCGTGCATCCCAGGTACCGGACCCCGTGGAAGTCCACGATCCTCACCGGCATCGTCGTGGCCGCCATGGGCGGCCTGCTGCCGCTGCGCGTTCTGGCGGAGCTGACGAACATCGGGACCCTCCTGGCCTTCGTGATCGTCTGCGCCGCCGTCCTCGTCATGCGCATCCGCCACCCCGGAGCGCCGCGCCCCTTCCGCGCGCCCTTCGGCCTGGCCACTCCCGTGCTCGGGATCCTCACCTGCCTCCTGCTCATGTTCTCCCTGCCCGTCGCCAACTGGTGGCGGCTCTTCGCCTGGCTCGCCGCCGGCCTCCTGATCTACCTGGCCTACGGGCGGAGGCACAGCGTCGTCCGCCGCATGATGGAGGCGGAGACGGCCCGGTGAGGATCGGAACCATGGCTCCGGGGGAAGGGGCGGGGCGTTCTCGGGCTCGTCTCGGAAATCGGTGCAGATTCGTTCGCCGGATCGCCTTCCGCTTCGGGTGGAAGGCGGCGTCCCGGCCTCGCTGGGCCGGGGCCCGCCCTCCGGCGGGAAGCCGGAGGGCGGACCGGGGCACTCACTTCTTCTTGGAGAGGATGCCTTCGATCTCGTCCATGATCCGGGTCATCTCCCGCATGGCGGCATCGAAGGGGGCGCTCGTCGTCATGTCCACCCCGGCGTCCTTCAGGACGTCGATGGGGTACTTGGAGGAGCCGGCGGAAAGCAAGCCGATGTACGCGTCCCGGGCCTTGGTCGCGGGCTTCGGGGCGGCGGCCTCCTGGCGGATCCGGTCGGCGATGTAGGTGGAGGCCGTCAGGCTCGTGGCGTACTGGTACACGTAGAAGTTGTAATAGAAGTGGGGGATGTAGGCCCACTCGACCCCGTAGAGGTCGTCCACGGCGCAGACGCCCTGGTCGCTCCCGTAGTACTCCTTGAGGAGCTTGAGATAGAGGGCGCTCATGTTGTCGCCCGAGAGGGTCTCTCCGCGCTCGGCCATTTCGTGGATCGTCATTTCGAACTCGGCGAAGAGGGTCTGGCGGAAGAGGGTCTGCCGCATGTTGTCCAGGGCGGAGCCGAGGAGGTACAGGCGCGTGGCGTCGTCCTGGGTGTTCTTCAGCATGTGGTGGAGGAGCAGGTTCTCGTTGAGGGTGGAAGCCACCTCCGCGACGAAGATGGAGTAATCGGCCGTGATGTAGGGCTGTTTCTTGTTGGACAGGTAGGAGTGCATCGAGTGGCCCGATTCGTGGGCCAGCGTGGAGACGTCCTCGTAGGTCCCCATGAAGTTCAGGAGCTGGAAGGGGTGGACGTCGTAGACCGACCCGTTGCTGTAGGCCCCGGATCGCTTGCCGGTGCTGGGCATGAAATCCACCCAGCCGCTCTCGTAGCCCTTCTTCAGGGCGGCCATGTACTCGGGCCCGAGCGGGGCGCAGGCCTCGAGGGTGAGCTTCATGGCCTCCTCGGGCGTGTACTGAAGGTCCACCTCCTGAATGATGGAGGCGTACAGATCCTCGTACCGCAGCTGGTCCACGCCCATCATCTTCTGCCGGAGCTTGAGGTAGCGGTGCAGGACGGGCAGGTTGCGGTGGACGTCGGCGATGAGCTGCTTGTAGACCTCCACGGGGATGTTGTTCCGGTCGAGGGAGG
>JBFMHB010000122.1 GCA_040752915.1 Acidobacteriota bacterium | reverse complement strand
TGGCCTCAGCGGCCTCCCTGCGGATCCGGAACATCCAACTGGCCCGGGAGTCCGCCGAGCGCCGACGCCTCGAGGACGAGATCTCCCTCGCCCGGAGGATCCAACTGAACCTGCTGCCCACCCGCCTCCCCGAGGTGGAGGGCTACGCGTTCCTCGGCCGGAACCTCCCCTCTCGCCACGTTTCCGGCGACTTCTACCAGGTCCTGACCCGGTCCGAGGGCCGAGAGGTCGTGCTCATGGTGGCGGACGTGTCGGGCAAGGGCATCGCCGCGGCCCTCCTGACGGCCTCCCTCGAGGCCCTCCTCGCGGCGCCCATCGAGGCCGGCCGCGAACCGGCACAGATCTTCGCTCGGGTCGGCGGCCTCCTCCACCGCAGGACGCCTCCGGAGAAGTTCGCCACGGCGTTTCTGGCCGTCCTGGACGTCGGGTCGGGGCGACTCGCCTATTCCGGAGCGGGGCACCCCCCGGCGCTCCTTGTGAGGGAGTCGGGGGGGACGGAGTGGCTCGACGGCCGGGGCTTTCCTCTGGGGATCCTCCCCGACGCGGAGTACGACCAGGGAGAGACCATTCTTCGCCAGGGAGACACCCTGCTCCTGTACACCGACGGGATCACGGAGGCCATGAACCCCGATCACGACCTCTATGAATCGGACCGGCTGGAGGCCGTCGTGAGGGACCACCGCCTCCTGGACCTGCATGCGCTCGCGGCCGTATTGGAGAAGGACCTGGAGACCTTCGCCCAAGGGGAGCCCTTCGCCGACGACCGCACGGCCGTCCTCCTGCGCAGGCTCTGACGGCCCGTCGGCGAGCCCGGATCTTGGCCCCCAGACGCACCACCCGGGCGGGACCTCCAAAGCCGGATCGGCCGGAACCGGTTCAGCCGCCGTCTCCAGAGAGCGCGAAGTCCGCGGCGGCGCGCGCGTGGATGGCCAGGGTGTCGAAGAGGGGCAGGTCCACGTGCTCCGGCCGGACGAGGAGGGGGATCTCGGTGCATCCCAGGACGACCCCTTCCGCGCCGCGCTCGCGCAGCCCCTCGATGACGTCCAGCATGCGGGCCCGGGTCTCGGGAAGGAACCTGCCCTTGAGGAGTTCGCCGTAGATGGCGCCGTGGATGAAGGCCCGGTCAGCCTCTCCGGGGACCAGAACCTGGAGTCCCGCCTCGCCGAGCCGCCGGGTGTAGAAGTCCTTCTCCATGGTAAACCGGGTTCCCAAGAGGCCGACGCGGGCCAGCCCCCGGCCGCGGATGGACTCCGCCGTGGCCGCGGCGATGTGGAGAATGGGGCGGGACAGCTTGGTCTGCAACTCGTCCGCGTACAGGTGAAGGGTGTTGGCGCACAGGACCAGGCACTCCGCACCGGACCTCTCCAGTCCCAGGGCCGCCTCCTCCACGAGGGCCAACACGCCCCGATGGTCCTCCGTCGCGTTCAGCCGGTTGATGTCCCCGTAGTTGAAGGAGTGGAGGAGGATCTTCGCGGCTTCGAGTCCGCCGAGCCTGCGGTTCACGTCCTCGTTGATGAGCCGGTAGTACTCGATTGTGGAGACCCAGCCCGTTCCGCCCACCAATCCCAAGGTCCGCATTGGACACTCCCTCCGGCTGGCGCCTCTCGCCCCGCCCAACGCAGTCTGGGGCATCCCGCTGTCCGGGGCAATCCAGGAGGGACGGACGGCCCGGTCCGGGGGTTCACCCAACCGGAAGGAGGCAGCGACCAGGGCGGCGCCATCCGTCCCCCCGCGCCGGCTTTCCAATGGGGGAGGGAGGCCGGAATCGGGTCCTCCTCTCCCGGCCAAACCGTCCCGGTCTGGTGACGCTTCGTCCCTCCCCCTGTCCATCCCGCCCCTATGGGATTGCCGGTGCCGGAAAGCGGGTCTTAGCCTCACCTGGAGGGGCGCGGTGTCTTTTCCGCGGCCCGCGAGGACTGGGCAACCGGGAAACGGTAGGACCCTTGGAGGAACAGGAGGTGAGAGCATGAGGAATCGGAAGGTGCGGATCATCTGCCTTGCGGCGGCGGCGCTCGTTCTGGCCATCGGCTTGATGGCCCAGCAGGGCGGCGGCATGCAGGGCAAGGTGACGGACGAAGCCGGGCAGCCGGTGATCGGGGCCACCATTCAGGTGAGCGGTCCCAACCTGCAGGGCTTCATGGGAACGGCCTCGGACACGAACGGCCAGTACGTCATCCCGTTCCTGCCCGTGGGCAAGGACTATCAGGTGAAGGTGGAGGCCCCCGGCTACAACACGGTGGTGCGCAAGGGCATCGAGATCCCCCTGGGCACGACCATCAGCCTGCCCTTCACCCTGAGCCAGGGCAAGACGGAGATCGTGGTCACGGCCGCGGCCCCGGTGATCGACACCAAGCGGACCGAAGTCGGCGCCAACATCTCCGACACCATGATCAGCTCCATCCCGCTGGCCCGTAATTCCGCCGGCATCGCCTTCCTGGCCCCCGGCGCCGTGTCCTCGGGTCTGGCCGACACGCCCTCCATCGGCGGCGCGTCGGGCCCCGAGAACTCCTACACGGTCAACGGCGTGGACGTGACCGGTTCGGGCGACGCCCTCAACCTGACCGCGCTGAACTTCGATTTCATCGAGGCCACCGAGGTGAAGACGGGCGGTCTCGACGCCGAGTTCGGCGCCCTCATGGGCGGCAACATCAACTCCATCACCAAGAGCGGAGGCAACGAGTTCCACGGCTCGCTCTTCGCGTACTACTTCGACGACGGCATGGGCGCCACCGAGCGCCGGCTCGTCAACCCCACCATCGTCAACTTCCGCAAGGCCTTCAAGCAGTACGACATCGGCGGCAGCCTGGGCGGCTACTTCATCAAGGACAAGCTCTGGTTCTTCGTGGCCTACGACTACAACAAGACCGAGCAGTCCTTCACCGCCAACGGCGGCGACGACAACGTGTACCTGAACGGCCGCCCCTCCTACTCCTGGGCCGCCGCCACGGGGTACGAGAACACGGACAAGGACCCCCAGTACGCCCTGAAGCTGACTTGGAACGTGAGCCCCAACCACAAGCTGGGCTTCTCCTGGTTCGGCAACAACGACACGGTGAACCGCTTTCGTAACTTGGGCAATCTATCCCCCGTGGCCTCGCCCACGGAGGACAAGACGGACAACTACGCCCTGAGCCTGCAGTGGAACGCCACCTGGACGCCCAAGTTCTTCACGGAAATGGTCATCGCCCGACGCCACACGAAGGACCAGACCGTAGCTACGAACGCCCAGGCCATGGACAGCTGGGGCTATTACTACCGGTACGGGTCGGGCACCTATGTGGGCTATCAGGCAATCCCCGATCCTACTGTGCTGCCGAACTCCTATCATCCCGCCACATCTCGCATCGACCTTGCGGCCTACTCTCCCTCGTACGGCGGGATGACCTATCAATACACTACGGACATCAACGACCAACTCCGCTTCAAGGCGACCCACCTCTTCAACTTCCACGGCCGCCACGAGCTGTCCTACGGCTTCCAGTACTACGACATCCAGTACGACTACGACTTCAACTACACGGGCCCCGGCGTGACGAGCGCCCACACCCTGCTGTACGACCCCTCCACGGGCCTCTACATCAACAACCCCTGGCTCGGCCGCACCTCCAACAGCGGCGCCATCGTCCGCTGGCATTATGTTCCGGGGTCCAGCGCACCCTTCCGGTATCGCGCCCAGACCTTCATGAACAACCAGGCCAAGGAGACCAAGCAGAAATACTACGCCTACTGGGCCCAGAACAACTGGAACATCACCGACTACTTCATGCTGAAGGTGGGCGTCCGCCTCGACCAGATCCACATGAAGGGCGGCGACAACTCCATCAACGTGCCCGCCGTCCTCGCCCCGGCAGGCGGCGTTCGCGGCCAGTTCTCCGACGGCAAGGCGCGCAAGGTCAACATCAACGACATGTGGGCCCCCCGCATCGGCTTCACGTGGGACGTGTTCCACAACAGCAAGAGCAAGCTCTACGGCTTCTGGGGCCAGTATTACGAGCGCATCCCCAACGACATGGCCATCCGCGCCCTGACGGACGAGTACTTCTTCTTCGAGTACTTCCGCGACCCGGCCCTCACGACCCCTGTGAGCATCGCCTGGTCCTACGGCTTGTACCCGACCCAGATTACGGGCGGCCCCAACGGCGGCAGCCTGAAGGGCTCCTACAACAACGAAACGATCCTCGGCTTCCAGTACGAAGTGCGCCCCGACTTCTCGGTGGGCGCCCGGGCCATCTACCGGACCCTGGGCCGGGCC
>JBFMHB010000121.1 GCA_040752915.1 Acidobacteriota bacterium | reverse complement strand
GGGGCCTTGGGGCCCCTGGGAGAGGCGGACCGCGGCGCGGGAATCGGTGCGGCGCAGAACCTCGCGCCCGGAGTCGGCCGGTCCCGCCCCGGAACTTCGGACCCTTCCCTCAATCGGCCATTTCGTGCTTGAGGTCCCTGGAGAGTAGCTCGCGCACGCCCTGGCCCGGGGGGAGGCCCTCGTAGAGCATCCGCTCGACGACGAAGGTGATGGGCATTTCGACCCCGTGGCGGCGGGCCAGCTCGGCCACGGACCGGGTCGTGGGAACCCCCTCCGCGACCGCCTTCATGGACCCGAGGATGGAGGCGAGGGGCTCGCCCTTTCCCAGCCGGTATCCGACCGTTCGGTTGCGGCTCTCCCCGCCGGTGCAAGTGAGGACCAGATCGCCCACGCCGGAGAGGCCCGAGAAGGTGTGCGGGTCGGCGCCCATGGCGATCCCCAGCCGGACGATCTCCCTCAGCCCCCGGGTGATGAGCGCCGCCACCGTGTTGGGGCCGAAGCCGAGGCCCGAGGCCATGCCGCAAGCGAGGGCGATGACGTTCTTCACGGCCCCCCCGAGTTCCACCCCCGTCCGGTCCGTGCTGGCGTACCCGCGCAGGGGGGCGTGGGAGAGGAGGCGCTGGGCGCGCTCGGCGCCGGCGGGGTCGGGGGAGGCGAGAACCACCGCCGTGGGATCGCCCTGGGCCAGGCCCGCGGCGAAGGAGGGTCCCGAGAGGACCACGACGGGCCCGGCCTTTGGAGCCAGGTGCTCCTCGATGAGGGCGCTGACCGGAAGGAGAGTCTCCCTCTCGATGCCCTTGGAGGCCGAGATCACGAGGGTCTCCTCCGGGCACCGGGGTCCGATTTCGCGCCAGAGCGACCGCGTGGCCTGGGCCGGCGAAACGGAAATCCACGCCGCGGCGTCCCCGGGGGCTTCCCCGGGGTCGTGGAAGAGCCGGATGGACTCCGGCAGGAGGTGGCCCGGCAGGAAGTCGGCGTTTTCCCGGCGGCGGACCATGGATTCGAACTGGGCCTCTTCGTACACCCAGAGCGCCACGGACCCGCCCGCCCTCTGGAGATGGAGGGCCAGGGCCGTGCCCCAGGCCCCCGCTCCCCAGACTACGGTGCTGCCGGGGCCCTTCACGGCTCGCCTCCCGCCTCTCCCCTGCTGCCGGGGCCCCAGATCCGGGGCTCGGTCCCCTTCAGCAGACGGCGGAGGTTGGCGTGGTGGCGGGTGATGAGGAGGAGGCCCGTGGCCGCTCCGATCCAGGCCGACCCGGCCGGGTACCAGCCGAGGAGGTGATGGAGGCCGAGGATCGTGGCGCTGAAGGTCAGACAGGCCAGCACCGATCCCAGGGATACGTACCGCAAGAGGAGGATCTCCGCGACGAAAACGGCGAAGGCGGCGAAGGTCGCTGCCGGGGCCACGAAGAGGAAGGTCCCCAACCCGGAGGCGATGCCCTTCCCCCCCTTGAACCGGAGGTAGACGGGGAAGCAGTGGCCCACGACGGCCGCCGCCCCCGCCGCGGCGGCCACGAAGGGGGCCGTCCCCCAGCGGCTCCCGGCCCAGACCGACAGGGCCGCCTTGGCGAAGTCCAGGACCAGGGTGAGCGCCCCGAGGACCTTCCCCTGGGTGCGAAGGACGTTGGTGGCGCCGATGTTGCCCGATCCCATGGTGCGGATGTCCCCTCCGCCCCTCCAACGCGTGAGAAGAAGTCCGAAGGGAATGGAGCCGGCAAGGTAGCACACGAGGAGAATCCATCCGTCGCGCGGGGTCATCTCTCTCCTCCCAGAGGCCAGTGGCGCAGGACGCCGTACCGGGGACCGGCGGGGGTGAGCGTGCTGTGGAAAAGAGTGACGCGGTCGGCCTCGAAGGCGCCCGCATCGAAGGTTCTCAGGCCGCGGAGAAGGTCCTCCAGCCGAGGCTCCGCCGAGGGCTCTCGGAACCGCCCGAGGGTGAGGTGGGGCCGGAAGGGGCGCTCCTCCCTGGGGATCCCCCGAACCTGAAGGGCCTGCTCCAGCGAAGCCTGCAAGGCCGAAAGCCGGTTCGAGGGATCCTCCAGTCCGGCCCAGAGAACTCGGATCCTCGCGCCCGAGCGGAAGGCCCCGAGTCCGCGGACGGCGAGGGGGATGGGGGGGACGGAGGGCGCGATCTCATCCAGGGCCGCCTCGACGGCGGAGCGGGCCTGCGTCGTGAGGGCGGCGAAGAACTTCAGGGTCACGTGGATCTGGTGGGGCTCCACCCACTTGACCCGACCGGTGGATGGGGATAAATGTTGTATGACATCTGATAGGCTCCGTCGGACCCCCTCGTCGATCTCCACGGCGAGAAAGGCGCGCAGGGGCCCACCCGCCGACGGGGCGCGGGCATGGGGGGGCCGGGATCTTGGGTCCGAGGGGCGAACAGCCATCAGTCCAGCTCCACCGGATTCCAGGACGGCGCCGTGGACGGCTCCCGCGGGGGGGCGGCCTCCTCGCCCGTGAAAAGCATGGAAAGCAGGGGGTGGCGCAGGGCCATCGTTTTGCCCTCCCGCCGCACCAGGGCGGCGTCCTCCATCCAGTTCAAGTAGGATCGAGCCGCCCCGGTCGTGATTCCCAGGGCGCGGGCCGTTTCCCCCGCCGTGGCGGGGCCGCCCGCCAGGAGGTGGGCCACCCGAAGCAGGGCGACACCGCCGCGCGCCGCCGCCGCCCCGGTCTCCCATTCGTACGCCAGGTGGAGGGCCAGGAGGCCGGGCCGGGAGCCCATGTCGAGGTACAGGGGAGGGATCCGCCCGTCCGGTGCATGGTCCTCCACCTCCACCTCCGCGCCGGCCCCGCTGAGGGCTTGGCCCACCTTCCGCATCTCCCGGGGGAATCGGAACCCGACGGCCAGCCCGAAGGTCCGCGCGCACCCGGCGAGTTCCTTCCAGAGGTGCGGCCGCTCCCGCGTGCGGGCCCATCCGAGGAGGGTTTCCCCGCCGAGAAGGACGAGGCCTCCTCCGTCCCGCAGGGCCTCCGGCGGGGGCAGCGGCCGACGGCGGAGGTCCAGAACCTTCCACCCCGGAACCGATGGATTCGGGAATCCGTAGTCCCTCCGGACGAGGAGGCATCGGCCGCGTCGGGGGGAAGGGGCCTGGTTCATGGAACCATGGTACGGCGCGCCGCGTTCGCTGTCAAGTGACAATGTGCTGGCGCCGCTGGCCCACCCCTCCGGAGGCGCGGTACCCTGAGGGTCCCGTGGTACACTTTCCCTCGGAGCGGGCATGCGTGTCACTTTCCTGGGTACCGGTACGTCCGTCGGCGTCCCCATCGTGAACTGCCCCTGCAAGGTCTGCTCCTCCCCCAATCCCAAGAACCGGCGCCTTCGACAGTCCGTGTGGATCACGGGCGGCGGCGCCTCCTTCGTGATCGACGCTGGAGCGGACTTCCGGGAGCAGGCCCTCCGTTTCGGCATCCGCCGGCTCGACGCGGTGCTCCTGACCCACCCGCACGCCGACCACATTTTCGGACTGGACGACACGCGCGTCTTCGCTTACTGGCAGCGGGCCCCCATTCGGGTCTACGGATCCCCGGCCACCCTGGAGGGCGTGCGCAGGACCTTCTGGTACGCCTTCGAGGACCTCCCCGAGGGCGGCGGGAGGCCCAAGCTCGACCTGGTCCCCATCCTCGGGCCCTTCGACGTGGGGGGGCTTCGCGTCGTTCCCTTGACGGGGGACCACGGAAGCATGGAGGTGACGCTCTTCCGCATGGGCCCCTTCGCCTACGCCACGGACTGCAAGCGGCTGCCGCCCGAGGCCGCGCAAGGCCTTCGGGGAGTGGACACGCTGGCCATCAACGCCCTGCGGTTCTCCCCCCGGCATCCGACCCACATGACCGTGGGCGAGGCGCTGGAGGCGGCCAAGTCCCTGGAGGCCCGCCGGGTGTATCTGATTCACATGGGCCATGAAATGGACCACGAAGCCCTTTCCACCTCTCTTCCCCCCGGTGTCGAGCCGGCCTACGACGGGCTGACCCTCGATTTCGACGGGGAACCTGCGCCAATGGAGGTCGAATGACAGCAATTGGGAATTATCCGGATCTGGTGGGCCGAAGGGTCCTCGTCACGGGAGCCTCCTCGGGCATCGGCCTGTCCTGCGCGCGCATGTTCCTGGAGGCCGGCTCCCGGGTCGCTCTGCATTGCCGGTGCCAGAGGGCCCCCGTGGAGGCCCTCTCCGCGCTCCACCCCGGAGCCTCGTGGGTCGTTCAGGCGGACCTCTCCCAGGAAGGGGGGTGTGTGACCCTCGTCCGGGAGGCCGCCGGGCGTCTCGGCGGCCTGGACGTCCTGGTCCACTCGGCGGGGATTTGGAACAGCGGCTCCATCCGGACCTTGAGCCGGGAAAACCTGGAGAGCATGTTCGCGACCAACGCCTTCTCTTCGTACTACCTCGCCAGGGAGTGCGCGGCGGTGATCGAGAGAGGGAGCCTCCTTTTCATCGGCTCCACGGCCGGCCAGCGCGGGGAGCCGGGCCATAGCCACTACGCGGGGAGCAAGGGGGCCGTGCAGTCCATGGTGTACTCCCTCGCCCAGGAGCTGGCCCCGGACATCCGCGTGAACC
>JBFMHB010000120.1 GCA_040752915.1 Acidobacteriota bacterium | reverse complement strand
CCGGGGCCCGCAGGCCAAGGCAAAGCCCTCTCCCGCGGCCAGGCCCAGCAGGTGGGGCGAGAAGGAGGCCTCCACAGGGACGAAGCGCCCCGCGGCCGCAAGGCCAAGAAAAGCCGAGTCCCCGTCCTGGCGGGCCAGGACCCACGCCTCGTCCCCGCTGGCGGGGGCGAAGGCGAACACGTGAAGCGAGGGCGGAGTGACGGGGGAAGGCCTCCCGCCCGACCAGGAGGCCAGGCGCCTGGGCCCGGATTCCGCCTGGACCATGCAGAGGGCCGTCCCCTTCGAGGCGGCTCCGCGGCTCCATCGCTCGCCGGAGGCCGGATGAGAGAGAAGGCCGGCCTGGCCGGAGAGGGCCGCCTCCAGCGGGCGCGGCGGAAGGAGCCGGCGCCGGTCGTCGGAGAGGTCGGCGGCGGCGTACACCTCGCCCCGGGTGAAGACGGGCACGGGCGGGTCGCCGGCCCAACCGGCCAGACGAGGGAAGGAGGTGCCGTCCTCCGAAAGGACCGTTTCCAGGAAGCCGGACGCGGGCTCCCATACCCGAAGGGCCCCTCCCTCCACGAAGGCGATGCGCCTTCCGTCCGGTGAGATGGACGGGTCCACGGCGTCGGCGGCTTCCGTGGTGAGGGTGGCCAGGCGGGTTCCACGGCGGTCGAAGAGCGCCAGCCCGTGGCGGTCCGAAAAGGCGACCGAACCGTCCCCGTCGGTGTCGGAGAGGGGGCAAGGCACGACGAAGCGGGACCCGTCGGGAGACCAGGCCGCCATGGCCGGAGCGAAGTCCAGCACGTAGCCCGTCAGCCGGATCGGCCCCGCCGAATCCCGCCTCAGGAGGAAGAGGGCCTGCCCGTCCCGGAGGTCCACGGAGCCGTCCCCCGTCGTGTCGGGGCCGCGCCGGCTGAAAAGAACCGCCTCTCCGTCGGGAGAAAAAACCGCCCGGAGGTCGCAGGCGTGTCCCCGCGCCGCGAGGAGGGCTCCCGGAACGGGGGCGGCCCAGGCATGCGGCGGCGCGGGGGGAGGCTGGCCGTCGGGGAGGGCCCGCAGGAGCAGCGCGGCGCCGATGGGGGCGACGGGACCGGCCAGGCCCAGGGCCGCGGAGGCGAGGAACTCTCCGCGCGGACTTTCCGGGTGGACCGAGCGAAGGAAATCCATGTTGCCCTGGTGGCAGGAAAGGCAGGGCCGGTCGGGGAGGACCGGGAGGCTCTTCTGGTGGCAGGAGAGGCAGGCGCCGTCCCCCTGGTACGGCCGGGGGGCCGCGCTCGTCCAGCCGGCGGCGAGCAGGACGGCCGCCAGGACCGCCGCCCCCCGGGGCCTCATGCCGCGCCTTTCTCGACCGCCGCCCGCCACCTCGCCTCGCAGGCCGGGCAGAGGCCGGCGGCGCGGTCGGAGACGGGCAGGGGAAAGGGCCGCGGCGAAAGAGCGCAGGACCAGGCATCGCAATGGGGGAGGCCCAGGGCGTGGGCCATCTCGTGGCGGACCACCCCCGCCAGATCCTCGGGCGAAAGGCCGTGGGCGGAGGCCAGGGCGACGCCCTTCCCCGAGCGGGAAAGGCCCCGGAGGGGGACGCGCCCCGCATCGTAGAGCGGCGAGGAGGTGAGGCCCAGGAGAGGGCGCTGGGAGGAGCGGAGCGAGAGCCAGTTCAGAAGGGCCTCGGGACCTTTGGAGGCGGCGAGGGAGGACCAGGGCGCCACGTCCTCCACGGCGGGGCGGAGGGGCCATACCGAGTCCGCCAGAGAGGCGCACCAGGGGACGCCGTCCAAAAAAACGAGCAGGCGCTGCCTTCCCGCTCCCATGCACTCCCCGCTTCCCGATAAGCCTTCGGTACCGCCGTCACCCTCAAACTAAAGGGGGGGGCTCACCCTGTCAAGGCGCAGGTGCCGCCCTGTCCGGATCGGGTCAAAGAGCGCAATCATGCCCCCCTTCCGCGAGCCCTCCCCGTGCCGTACACTGCCCGAAGCGGAAAGGAGCGCCATGGGCGGACACCCCGATCGCTGCTCGCCGGTTTGCGCCGCGCGGAACGCGCTTCTCGCGCCGTGGGCGGTGGCCTGTTCGGCCGGCGTCTCCCACGAGTTCCCCCACCGCCATCCCGGGAACCGGACCTACTTCCAGCAGGACAGGGACCGCCTCCTCCATTCGGAGGCCTTCCGTCGGCTCGGGTACAAGACCCAGGTCTTCGTGGTTCACGAGGGAGACTTCTACCGGACCCGGCTCACCCACACGCTCGAGGTCTCCCAGGTGGCGCGCGGCCTGGCCTGCGCCCTACAGGCCAACGAGGACCTCTGCGAAACCGTGGCCTACGCCCACGACCTGGGCCATCCGCCCTTCGGCCATCGGGGCGAGGACGCCCTGGACGCGCTCTACGCCGACCTCCTGGACCGGAGGCTCGGGCTGGCCCGCCCGACCGGGCGCAAGGCCTTCGAACAGAACTTCCAGTCCTACCGCATCGTGAGCCGCCTCGAGAGGAGGTACGCCGAGTTCCCGGGGCTGAACCTCAGCCGTCCCGCCCTCCACGCCGTCCTCAAGCACCACACGGCCTACGACGCGCCGGCGCTCCCGTACCCCCTGGAGGCGAGCGAGCCGGAGGAAGCGGGTCGCGTCCGACGCGAGTACCTCGATGCGGCCGGCTGTTCCGTCGAGGCCCAGATCGTCAACATCGCCGACCAGATCGCGTGGGTGACCCACGACCTCGAGGACGCCCTGCGCGTGAGGTTCCTCAAGGTGGAGGAGCTTCGGGATCTGAACAACCCGCTCCTCATGGCGGCCTGGGGCCGGGCCCACGAGGGCGCGCCGGATTGGGAGAAGGACTCCATCCTGTGGGCCCGCCTCCTCGTCCGGAACATGATCGACCTGCTCATCGGGGACGTGATCGCCTCCTCCTCCCCGCGCCTTTCCCTGCTCAAGAATCCCGAGGAGGTCCTCCGGAGCGGGGAGCCGGCCGTGGACTTCTCTCCCTCCATGGCGTCCGCCGTGCGGGCCATGCGGGAGATGCTCTTCTCACGGGTGTACACCCACCCGGTGGTGGAGCGCATGTCGGCCAAGGCGGCCTCCATCATCGAGCGGCTGTTCGAGAGCCTGACGCGCGACCTGTTGGAACCGGGTTCCGTCTCCATCCGCCTCCTTCCCCTGGCCACCCGCGCCCGCGTGGAGGAGGCCCGGGATCCCGTCGCCCGCTACGGCGTGGTGGTGGATTTCCTCGCGGGGATGACGGACCGCTTCGCGAGCGAGTTCTACCGGGTGCTGTACGAGCCCGAGGAGCGCGGGATCACTTCGCTGTATTGACCCGGCTTGCCCCGGGGGGCGGCGGGGGCTAGAGTGGACGCATCGGACAAGGAGGTAGCCATGAGGAAGTGGGTGCTGGTGCTTCTGGCGGTGGCGGCGTTGGGTCTGGCGGCGGTGGCCGCCGAACTGGAGGGGGTGAGCCTGCCGAACACGGTGAGCGCCGGGGGCGCGACGCTCCACCTCAACGGCATGGGCGTGAGGATCAAGAAGGTGGCCTTCATCCACGTGAAGGTCTACGTGGCGGGCCTCTACGTGGCGGAGAAGTCCACGGATCCGGCCAAGATCGTGGCGGCCGACGCCCCCAAGCAGCTCGTCATGCACTTCCTCTACAAGGAGGTCGGCAAGGACAAGCTGCTGGAGGGGTGGAACGAGGGCTTCACGAAGAACTCCGGCGACAAGGCCGCCGCCCTCAAGTCGCGCATCGACCAGTTCAACGGCTTCTGGTCCGACATGAAGACGGGCGACCGGGCCGTCCTCACCTACGTCCCCGGCGCGGGCACGAAGGTCGAGATCAAGGGAAAGGAAATGGGCGTCATCGAGGGCAAGGACTTCGCCGATGCGCTCTTCTCCATCTGGCTGGGCCAGAACCCTCCCAACGAGGAACTCAAGAACGGACTCCTCGGCAAGTAGGTGGGCGAACCCCGGCGGATCGGAGCCGCCGCGGCGTAACGTGCAGGGGGCGCGGGGGATCCCGCGCCCCCTTCCGCTGGAGGGGCCATGTTCCTTCCGGGAGCGGAGCAGGCAGGCCTGGCTCTTTGGCGAAAGTGGGTTCTCGCGGGCCGCCGCGACGAAGCCGAGCCTTGCGCGGACGGGCCCGGGTGGAGCCTCGCCTACACGGGCCGATACCGCCTCACGTTCCTTCTCACCACCGCGCTCTTCGCGGGCGTCCTGTACGGCGCCGTCTCCACGGGCGCCTTCGAAGAGAGGCCCGCGTGGGAGCCTTGGGTCCTCGGGGGCATCGTCCTTGCCGTCACGGCCTTTCAGGTATACCTCGCCGCGGCCTCGTTCCTGGACCGCGTGATCGTCACGGAGAGGGGCGTCGCCCTGAAGCGCCTTCTCCGCCGCAGGATGGAATTGCCTTGGGCGGACCTGGAACGGGTCTTCCCGAACGGCGAGGAGGACGGCCTGGTCTTCCTGCGGCGGGACGGGGCCAAGGGCGAGGTGAGCCTCTTCCTGGACGGCCTGGTTCGGTTGCGCATGTTGATGCAGGCCCACGTCCCCGGCCCGCGCTGGGAAGCCGCTTCCCCCTTCCTCCCCTGAGGGGTCCGACCGGCCCGTCATCTGTCTGTTGACAGGAAGAGGCGACATCGGTAGGCTCTGCGGCATGAGTCTCCAGGCGTTGTGGGTTCAGAATCCGACCGGCGTCCGAGGACTGTGTGGGTCAGAGAAGTGGCACGGCCTTTGCGCCCGCCCGCCCGCCCGCCCGCCCGCC
>JBFMHB010000119.1 GCA_040752915.1 Acidobacteriota bacterium | reverse complement strand
TCAGCCTCATCCTGGAGCACCCCTCCTTTCGGGGGCGGCGCCCCTCCACTTGTTTACTTCCTTTCGGCAAGATTCTTAGGTGAGGCAACGAATCCATTTCGGAAAGAAATTAGCTGAGGCAAGTCGCGCCGTTGACGGGCGCGGGACATCCCGCTTACCATCGGAAGAGCACCGGTCCGAAGGGGGGGAGAAGATGGCCCAACCCAGGCTCATCCTCACCGGAGCGTCCGGATTCCTGGGGCGCCACCTCCTCGAGTATCTGAAGGACGAGTACGAGATCTTCTCCATCGCCCGCCGTTCGCCGCAGGAGTGCGGCGTCCCGGACTGGCCCAATCTGCACTGGTTCCAGGTGGACATCGGGGAGGCTTCCCACCTCCGGTCGGTCTTTGACGCGATCCTTTCCGGAGGAGGCGTGGACCTGGTGATCCACCTCGCCGCTCACTACGATTTCACCGGAGAGGACCACCCCGAATACTGGCGCACGAACGTGGGGGGCCTGAGGAACGTCCTCGAGCTGTGCAAGCCCCTGCGCGTCCGCAGGTTCTTCTACGCCTCCTCGGTGGCGGCCTCGCGGCTCCCTCCCCCGGGAAAGGTCCTGAACGAGGACAGCCCGCCCGACGGCGAGCACGTGTATGCCATCACCAAGCGCATCGGAGAGGAGATGCTGCGGGAGTACGTCGACACCGTGCCCTCCTGCATCGTCCGCTTCGGGGCCATGTTCTCGGACTGGTGCGAGTACCCACCCCTCTTCAAGTTTCTGGAGACGTGGCTTTCCCGCTCGTGGAACGCGCGGGTCCTCGGCGGAAGGGGGCTGTCCGCCATCCCCTACTTCCACGTGCGGGACGCCGTCGCCTTCTTCAAGGCCGCCCTCGCGCGCAAGGACCTCCTCTCCCCCTGCGAGATCCTCATCGCGTCCACGAGCGGCTCCACCAACCACCGGGAGCTCTTCGAAGCGGCCACCCGGGCCTATTTCAGCCGCCCGGTTCGCCCCATTTACATGCCCAAGGTCCTCTGCGGCCCCGGAATGCTCGCCCGGGACCTTGTGGGGCGAGCCCTGGGGGACCGACCCTTCGAGCGGCCGTGGATGGCCAAGTACATCGACCTGCAGATGAACACGGACGCGAGCCGCACGTACGCCAGATTGAACTGGCAGCCCCGGGAGCGTCTCCACATTCTGAGGCGCATGCCTTTTCTCGTGGAAAACCTCCGCACCAACCCGGAGAAATGGAACGCCCTGAACCGCGCCGCCATGAAGGAGGTGCGGCAGAGGATCAATCTACGGATCCACCGGTTTCTGGAGGCCTATGAGGAGGCCATCGTCCTGTCCCTCATGGACGCCTTCCGCGGCCCCAAGGCCAAGCCCTGGTTCCTCTCCTACAAGCGCATCTCTCCGGAGGAGCTGGAGTGGGCCCACCGCCAGGTGCTCCGGCAGGTCATGAACGTGGTCCGGACCCGGGAGAAGGCCATCTTCATCAACTACTGCCGCGATCTGGCCTACCGCCGCTTCTCCCAGGGCTTTTCGGTCCACGAGCTCGCGGACGCCCTCCAGACGGTGAACGACGTGGTCCTGAAAGTGGTCCTTCAGGACCCCAAGGCCCAGGGCTTGGAGCAGGCCCTTCAGGACCACATCACCATGGCCATCAACCTGGGGATCGACCAGGTCCAGGACGTGTACGAGGAGCTTTCGGGCTCGTCCTACACCCCGCCCGTGTGAGGCGCCGCGGGTCGCGGGCGAGCCCCCTCCCCTCGCAGGACGCATGGCCGATCATGCCTGTCCAAAGATCTTTTTGAGCGTCCTGCGCTGCCTGCCTTCCGGAGCGAAGCGGAGGAAGGCGCGTCCCGGCGCCGGTGGGCCGAAGGGGTCCGGTCCCCCCGGGGATCTCTGGCGCGACGGGAGCGCCCTGGGATGCACGGCAAGGAGCGGCGGGGAGGAACATGCGGGGGGCATCGCCGACGAGCCGCGACACAGCCGGGCGCCCAGGCCCCCCCGTCCCTCCGGGTTGACGCCGGGCCAGGCATCTTCATTTGTCGGCGCTCCCTAGCGCGCTTCCGGCACGCGACCGCCGCGCCTTCGCGAGCCTGCTCCGGCCCGGCGGCGGCGGGTCGTCCGGTTCCCTCGGCTCAGTGGGAGGCGCGGCGGTGGACTAAGGCCACGGCGTACCCCATCAAGCCGTCCGCGAGGGCGGAGAAGGGCACGATCCACGGCGCCGGCCACATGAGGAGCGTGGAGAAACCAAGGAAAACGAAGGCGATGGATTTGGCCGACAAAAGCAGGGTGATGCCCCGGTGGCGGAAGTACTCGATGGCGTACCCCATGGCGAGCACGATGTGAAAGACGCCGGCCTGCCGGGGAAAGAAAGCCGGCCCGGTCTCCTCCCAGCCTCCGAAGCGGAGGGCGAAGTCCGGAACGGTCAGGAGGGCCATCCCCACGGCCACGCTGTGGAGGATCACGAGGACCACGAGCACCCGCTCCACCCTCTCGGTCACGACTCCCTCCCCTCCCACCACAGGTCCGGCCCGGTCGCGTTCTCGCGAGGCGAAGCGGGCACGCCCAGCCGATCGAGCTCCTTTAAGATCACCTCCAAGGCCTCCTCCACCGTGCCGCGGACCGCGGGGGACAGGGCGAGGCCCCGTTCGACCTTTTCCGGAACGACGCCCACGAGGAGGACCTCCTCCGGGCACTGGCCCGCGAAGTCCAGCGTGTGCAAGGCCTCCTTGAGGCCGGGATCGTGGGGGTTCACGCGGGGCTGGATCGGGGCCCGGAGGATCTCCTCCTTGCGGTAGGTCTTCACGGTGCCGGGCGGGTCCTTTGAAGATACGGTGTCCACCACCACGAGGGCCTTCACCCCGAGCAGGTACGGCATGAGATCAAGGCCGGGGGTGCCGGCGTCCAGGGCCGACACCCCCGGGGGCAGATCGAATCGGGATTCCAGCGTCCGGACGACGGTGGGCCCGAAGGCGTCATCCCCCATGAGGACGTTGCCCAGCCCCATGACGAGGACGTTGCGCGCCTCCGGCCCCCCCATCGCCCGCCCGCCCGTTACAGAACCCGGACCTTCGACAGTTCCTGGCCCTCCACGTCCACCGTGTGAATGGCGCACGCGAGGCAGGGGTCGAAGGAGTGGATGGTCCGCAGCACCTCCAGGGGCCGCTTGGGGTCGGCGATGGGGTTGCCCACGAGGGAGGCCTCGTACGGGCCCTTCTGCCCCTTGGCGTCGCGCGGCCCGGCGTTCCACGTGGAGGGAACCACGGCCTGGTAGTTCTTGATCTTTCCGTTGTCGATGACGACCCAGTGGCTCAGGGTTCCGCGCGGGGCCTCGTGGAATCCGAAGCCCTGCTGCTCACCGGAGGGGAATTCCGGCGGGTTGAAGACCGCCGTGTCTCCCTTGCCGATGTTGTTGGCCAGCAGGCCCCAGTGTTTGATGGCCAGTTCCGAGAAGACCGTCGCGCGCACGGCGCGGGCCAGGTGGCGTCCGAGGGTTCCGTGGAGGACGCCCGGACCCAGCTTGGCGCCGGCCACGGCGCCCGCCGTGCCGAGGGCGTAGTCCACCCACTTCTTGATGAGTTCGTGCCCCTGGGCGTAGCCCACCAGCATCTGCGCCAGCGGCCCCACCTGCATGGGCCGGCCCATAAACCGGGGGGCCTTCACCCACGAGTACTTCCCGTTGGGGTCGAATTCGGAGTACTTGGGCTCCGTGTCCTCCTGCCAGGGGTGCCGCTGCCAGTCCCCGTCGTACCAGGAGTGGGCGATGCTCTCCTCGACGTTCTCCTTGAAATAGGCGTCCTGGAAGGACGTGATGGCCTTCGCGCCGGCGAGGTTGCCGTCGAAGATGGTGCCTCCGGGGAGGTCGAACTGGGTGCCCTTGGTGTCGAGGGCCAGGTCGGGAACGGCGAGGTAGTTCGTGACCCCGGCCCCGTAGCCGAGCCAGTGGGCGTACAGCGCGCCCACGGCGCACACGTCCACCAGGTAGACCTGCTGGACGAACGTGGCCACATCATCCAGGAGGTCCTTCACGGCGAAGAGCTTGGTCATGTTGAGGGCGGACTCGTTGTCGAGGTTGATGGCGTTCGCCACGCCCCCGACGGCCAGGTTCTGGATGTTGGGCGTCTTTCCGCCGAGGATGGCCACGACCTTGTTGGCCTTCTGCTGGTAATCGAGGGCCTGGAGGTAGTGGTTCACGGCCAGGAGGTTCACTTCCGGCGGGAGCTTCATGGCCGCGTGTCCCCAATAGCCGTTGGCGAAGATGCCCAGCTGGCCGCGATCCACGAACTCCTTCAGCTTGGCCTTCACCGCCTCCATCTGGCGCTTTGAGTTTCCGGGCCAGGGCGACAGGCTTTCCCCGAGGCTGGCCGCCTTGGCGGGATCGGCCTTGAGGGCCTCCACCACGTCCACCCAATCCAGGGCCGACAGGTGGTAGAAGTGAACGATGTGGTCGTGGAGGCCGTGGGCCAGGATGAGGAGGTTGCGGATGTACTGGGCGTTGAGAGGGACCTCCAAGTTGAGGGCGTTCTCCACGGCCCTCACGGAAGCGATGGCGTGCACCGTCGTGCACACGCCGCAGAACCGCTGGGTGAACAACCAGGCGTCCCGCGGGTCCCGGCCCTTCAGGATGGTCTCGATGCCGCGGAACATCTGGCCCGAGGACCAGGAGTCCCGGACGGCGCCCCCGTCCACCTCCACGTCGATGCGGAGGTGGCCTTCGATTCGAGTGATCGGATCTACCGTGATCCGTGCCA
>JBFMHB010000118.1 GCA_040752915.1 Acidobacteriota bacterium | reverse complement strand
ACCGCCCGAAGGCCGCTACCCCCCCGACGAGGAATGGTTCGTCCTCTACTACGGGGCCCCCCACGTGGAAGCGCTCTTCGCCGTAGACAACCATCTGGCCGTGGTCGTGCGGGAGCGCACGAAGGAGGGCCACCGCCTGAGCCTGTGGTGGTACGACGACCAGCTCCGGCTCTTGAACAAGGAGCCCCTGGTCCTGCCCGTGGCCCTGAGGGACGCCGATTTCCTTCTCGGGACCGCGCCGTGGGGCAACAAGGAGATCCTCCTGCTTCTGGTCCGGCGCCAGCAGAATCCGTGGGGCTTGGGGACGTCCCTCCTGTTCAGGTTGAGGTTCCGATGACAGCCGGCGGCCCCATCGGTCCGGGGAACGGCATGGCGTTCTGGGGGGTCGGCGCCGCCCTCGGCTTCCTCCTCTCCTGCCAACCCTCCCCCTCGGATTCCACGTGGCGAACCCTTCAAGGTGAGGCGGAAAAGGCGCATCGTCCCTATGTGGTCTTACTGCTCGCGCCGGAACAGGGGTGCAGCTGTGCATACCTGGAAGCCTTTATCGCGGCCCGTCGAGCCCTGGCCGAGGCGGGGCACCCCGGGTATCTTCGCCTGGTGACGCGATCCGCCCGCGCGACGGCGGCCCTGGAGGCCGAAGGGGTATCCCGGGAGGAGATGGTCGAGGATCCCGACGGGAGCCTCGCCGAGGTCGCGGGCGTGCGATCCGAGGATCTGCCCTACTTCGTGGTCGTCCGCACCGAGGATCCGAAGAGGCACGTCCTCGGCCTTCGACTGGCCGGACCCCCGGCCCTTCAACGGCAGGTCGCAGGCTTGCTGGACATCCTACTCTACGATTCGGGGGGGTGAACCATGGGTCGGTGGCTTCGCGGGGTGCTGGTTCTGGCGGCGGTGTGCGTGGGCGCGGCCCGGGGTCAAGAGCGGCCGCTCTACAGTCTGGAAACCTGGCCGGGGGCTCAACCGGTGGAGGCGAGCCGGGAGGACCTCCGGGGCCGGACGTGTTCCGCGCCGTGTCTCCTTTGGGAGGGGGATGGAGGGGCGGCGTTCTGCCGCGCGGGAGAGCCCTTCCCCGCGGCCCTGCCCGGAGGCAGAACCCTCCAGGTCCGCGTCCTGAATCCCGACGGCGCACCCGCCCGGGGAATCCGGGTGGCCTGGGGGGTGGCTGGCTGGCCGGCCCTTCCCGCTCCGTGGGGGGAGAAGCCAACCGATTCGGAAGGGGTCGTCTCGCTTCGGGTGCCTCCGGCGGAGAAGGTGACCCTGTGGGTGAATGAGGAAGCCTGGGCGACCGGTGCCGTGGAGGCGGACCCCGAGATCCGAGAGGCGGTGATGCTGCTGCAGCCGGCGCCCGCGGATGTGTTCCGAATCCTGGACGGGACGGGGCGCCCCGTCTCCGGCGCACGGCTCTTGACGATCCCCCGTCGGCTCCTGGCCGATCCCCTGGCCACCACCCGTCTGCCGGGCTTCGGAATTACGGAAAGCCGGGCCGACGAGTACGGAAGGGTGCTCCTGCCCCCACAGGAAGAGGAATCCGCCGGTTGGGTCCTGGCGGCGGGGTACCGCCTCCGTGAATGGGAGGGCCCCTCGAACCGGACGATTCGGCTCGAACCCGTTGGGCCGGTCCGCCTCCTCCTTCGCCCCGAGAAAGGCGTGAAGGTCCCCGATCGTCTCACGGTCCGGACCTCCAGCAGGATGCCGGGGATCCCCTGGGCGCCCCTGGCGCTCTCGATGGAGGTGGAACCCTCCGAAGCCCGGGCCTTCCCCTTCACCAGGGGAGTCGCGGTGGAGGTGGCGGGGGAGGGGCTGGAGGCGGTCCTTCTCCAAGGGCTGGAGGAGCACGAAGGGAAATCCGTGGAGGTGCCCCTGCGCAGGGGAGCGCGCCTCGGGGGCGTCGTCCTGACGGAGGGCGGCGATCCCGTCCATGGGGCCCTGGTGGTGGTGGAGGGTCTGCCTCGAAGCGGCGCATCGTGGACGAGATCCGGCGAGAAAGGCCGGTTTCTTCTCGCGTCTCTTCCCAAGGGCACTTGGAACCTGAACCTCTCGGCGAACGGCTTCCTGGGGTCCACCTTCGGGCCTTACGGGCCCGAGGATCGGACGGACCTCCGGCTGGTCCTGCGCCGCGGCGCGGCGGTTCGGGGCCGGGTGGGCGGGGAGGAGGCCGATGAGGTCCAGGTCCTCTTGAAAGCCGATTCCCAGGAAGCCACGAACGTGTGGCAGCAGAACGTCGCCGTTCTCAAGGAGGGTTCCTTCGAGGTGGGAGGATTGCGTGCAGGCGATTATGCGCTCCTCGCCTGGAGCGCCCAAAAGGGTCGCGCATGCGTGAAGTTCACGCTCGCCGAAGGGGAGGAGAAGGATCTCGGAGACCTGGCCTTCCAGGAATCGCCCCGGGTGACGGGCACCGTGGAGGGCCCCGACGGCGAGCCGTGGGACAAAGGGGCCGATGTGCGCCTGAAGCGGATCCTGAAGGCCGCCGAGGCGGCCACGACCTACCCGCCCCGAATCCTCACGGCGAGGGCCGGCACCGACGGGGCCTTTTCCTTTACGGGGGTTCCCGAGGGCCGGTACGAAATCGGCGCCGCCTCCGAGGGGCATGGGAGCCCATCGCGCAAGATCGAGGTGGCCGAGGAGGACGTGGACGTGGGGAGCCTGACGCTGAAGCCCTCCGGCCGTCTTTCCGGGCGTCTGGTCTCCCGGGGAGGCAAGGCGGTGGAGGGCTGGCTCCTGGAGCTCAAGACCCAGGCCTACGATCCCTCCGCGCCGAAGGCGACGGCGGAGGCCGACGGTTCGTTTGATTTCGGCGAAGTGGCGTCCGGCTCCTACCGCCTGGAGGTCTACGACGGCCAGGGGCCGGCCCCCCGCGGAACCCGGGCCGTCCGGATGGAGGAAGGGCGCGAAGCGTTCGTGCTTTGGCCCATCGAGGGCGTCTCCTTCACCGCCCTCCTCCAAGCCGGGGGGCGGCCGGCCGGGGGGGCGACGCTCGTGGTGGAGCCGGCATCCGACGGCTTCGAGGAAGGGGGGATGCTCCAGGTCTCCGGGGCCGGAAGCGCCACCCTTTTCGGCATGCCCGCCCGCCTCCTTCGGGCCAAAGCCGACGAGGCCGGATTCGTCTCGATGGCGGATGCCTGCCCCGGTCCGGCCCACGCCGCCCTCTTCTGGGAAGGGGCCCAGTACGTCGCTCCGGTCGACGTCCCCGACCGAGAGGGTGTGACCGTTTCATGGAATTTCTCAGGGGTCGCCCTTCAGGGCCACGTGGTGGATGGGGCCGGCATGCCCGTTCCGAGGGCGGCCGTCTCCTTCGCGTACGAGGGATTCGGGGAAAGTCCGACTCGGGGAGTGGAGACCGGCGCCGACGGAACCTTCTCCTTTCCCTCCCTGGGGGCCGGGCAGATCCTTCTCACGGCCCGCGCCGAGGGAGGACGAACGGGCACCCTGGTTGTCGAAGTGAAAGACCAGCCCCTTTCGGGGCTCTTGATCCGCCTGGAAAACGGAAATCCGTGAAGGGGAATTCGGCGGGCGAAAGGGCGGGCGAAGGCCCGCCCTCCCGCGTCGCCGCTTGGCCGCTCGCGTCAGAACCGAGCGGGGATCTTGCCGGCGGAGGCCTCGGCGAAGCGCTTCTCCACCGCCTCCCAGTTCACGTTCTCGAAGAAGGCCTTCATGTAGTCGGGGCGGCCCGTGGCGGGGAAGTCCACCATGTAGGCGTGCTCGAAGACGTCCAGGACGAGGATGGGCACGAAGCCCGCCACGTTCCCATCCTCGTGGAGCTGGATGAAGTGGTTCGTGAGCCAGCCCGTTGCGGGGTCGAGGTAGAGGACGGCCCAGCCGATGCCGCGGGTGGCGCCGCACTTCACGCAGTCGTCCTTCCAGGCCTCGAAAGAGCCGAACTGCTCCGAAAGGGCCTTCCGAAGGGGCGAGGCGTCGCCGGGCTCGGCCACGGCCGCCTTCAGGTTCCCGAAGTAGTATTCGTGCAGGACCATGCCGTTGTACTCGAAGCCGAAGCGCCGGCGCCGGTCGGCGTAGAGGGGGGTGGCGCCCTTGCCCTCCTTGCGCAGGGCCTCGAGTTCGGCCTTGAGGGCGTTCGACTGGGCCACGTACCCCTCGTAGAGCTTCCAGTGCTGGGCGATCTGGTTCTCCGAGAGGCCCTTGAGGTTCGAGGGCTTGAGGTGGGTTTTCGCTTCGTAGGCCATGGCGGGTCCTCCTCCCGTGCGTGTAAGCGGGGCCCCGGGGGCCCCGGTTTCGGCGATGGCTCCCGCCCAGGTTCCCGCCGCATGCAGGGCGGCGGCACCGGCGGCGGTAGCCGCAGACACTCGAACGAACGTCCTCCGGTCCATGCTCTCCTCCGACGCGGCCGGCGGACCCGGCCTCCAGGAACTCAACGGATGGACGTGTGGGCTTTATTCTCGCCGGGGGAGGGGCGGCGCGTCAAGGAACGGGGGGGCGCCGCCCGGTGAAGAGCCGGAACTGCAAACGCGCCTGGGCCTCCAGCATGGCCTCGCCGGGCACGGCCCTCAGGCCCCGGGCGCGGGCCTCCCGCAGGAGGGGCGTTCCCCCCTCCCGCACCACGAGGTCGAAGACGGTCCGGCCCGCCAGGGGGAAGGGGTACGGCGTCTCCTCCTCCTCCTGGCCCGAGGGGGTGGCGTTCACGAGGAGGTCCCATGGGGTCCGGCGGCGGTCCTCCCAAGGGACCGGATCGAGCCCCAGCCTCAAGGCGAGGGACCGGGCCCGGGCGGGGTCCCTCGAGGCGACGGCCACGGGGCCTTTCCCGCGAAGGGCCAGGGCCACGGCCGCCGCGGCCCCGCCCGCCCCGAGGAGGAGGACGCG
>JBFMHB010000117.1 GCA_040752915.1 Acidobacteriota bacterium | reverse complement strand
CCCCAGATGGACTTCCCGCCGCGTCCGGTGCCGGTGGGGTCCCCTCCCTGGATCATGAAGTTCTGGATGACGCGGTGGAAGATCACGCCGTTGTAGAAGCCGTTCCGGGCGTGGGTGGAGAAGTTCTCGCAGGCCTTGGGGGCCTTGTCCGCGTAGAGTTTCAGGGCGATGTCTCCGTGGTTTGTGTGGAGCGTGACGGTGGCCATGGGCCCTCCTTTCTCGGGCGCTCAGGGTACCACGCCGGCGGGGGGGGCGCCCTCGGGGCGTGGTACCCTTGCCGGAAGGAGGTCCCATGGACCCACAGGACCGGCGGGCCCTGGCGCGGCTCCGCAAGGACCCGGCGATGCGGGCCCTCGTCGCGCGGGTGGGGCCGCCGCGCTTTCACGAGTATTCGAGGGAGGATCTCCTGGCCAACCTCCTGGAGGCCATCGTGAGCCAGCAGCTCTCGGGCAAGGTGGCCAGGGTGATCTACGACCGGCTCAAGGCGTTGGGGGGGAGAGGGTTCCCCAACCCCCGGAGGCTGCTCCAGCACACGGACGAAGAACTGAAGGCCGTGGGCCTGTCCCGAGCCAAGACGGCGAGCATCCGGGACCTGGCCGACGCCGTCCTCACGGGCCGGCTCGATCTGGACGCCCTGGAGGACCTGCCCGACGGGGAGGTGGAGGCGGCGCTGGTGAGGGTCAAAGGCATCGGGCCGTGGACGGCCCACATGGTCCTGATCTTCGCCCTGCGGCGCCCGGACGTCTGGCCCGCCGCCGACCTGGGCGTCCGCAAGGCCCTCCAGCGCGTTCTTCATCTCCCCGCCCTCCCTTCTCCCTCCGAGGCCGAGCCCCTGGGGGACCGCTGGAGGCCCTTTCGCTCCTACGCCTGCTGGTACCTCTGGCAGATGATGGACGGGGGCTGACGTGGCCCCGGCGGAGCTCCTTCAGGATCTTCTGGTGATCCTGGCGGCCGCCCTCCTGGTGGCGGGCGTCCTCAAGCGCGTTGGCCTGCCCTCCATTGCGGGGCTACTGCTGGCGGGGGTCCTCGTGGGCCCCGGCGCACTGGGCCTCGTCTCCGATCCGCACAGTGTGGAACTTCTTTCCGAGGTCGGGGTGGTCCTCCTCCTCTTCGGCATCGGGCTGGAACTCTCCCTCGAACGCCTCAAGAGGCTCTGGAGGCCGATCCTTCTGGGGGGAGGTTTCCAGGTGGCCCTCACCATGGCCGCGGTCTTCGCCGTGGCGTACTCCCTGGGCATGGCCCCGGCACAGGCCGTCTTTCTCGGGTGCATCGTGGCGGTGTCGAGCACCGCCGTGGTCCTGCGGGGGCTCCAGGCCCGCGGGGAGCTGGACGCGCCCCACGGCCGCCTGACCCTGGGCATCCTGGTCTTTCAGGACCTCGCCGTGGTGCCCATGATGCTGGCCATCCCACTCCTCTCGGGCCAGGGGGGCTCCGCGGGGGCGGCTCTCGGGGCCGCCGCGAGGGCCTTCGCGGTGGTGGCGGGGGTCGTGGCGGGGGCCCGGTTCCTCGTGCCGCGCCTCATGGACTTCGTGGCCCGCACGAGGGAAAAGGACCTGTTCGTCCTGGCCATCCTCCTGGTCTGCCTGGGCACCGCATTCCTGGCCAGCCTCGCCGGCGTCTCCCTGGCCCTGGGAGCCTTCCTCGGGGGACTCGTGGTGGCCGGCACGGGCTTCCGCCACCAGGCCGCTTCGGACCTCATCCCCTTCCGGGAGGCCCTCACGGGGATCTTCTTCGTCTCCGTGGGCATGGCCCTCGATCCGGGACTCCTGTTGAGGGACTGGGCCGGCGTGGGAGGGCCTCTGGCGGCGATCCTCTCGGGAAAGTTCCTGCTGACCTTTCTCGCGGCGGCGCTCCTTCGCCTTCCTCTCCGCGTGGCCGTGCTCTCCGCCGTGGCCCTCAGCCAGGTGGGCGAATTCTCCTTCGTGCTGATCCGGGCCGCCCGGGGCACACCCCTCCTGGATCCCCTCCTGGAGGGAAGGCTCACGGCGGCGGTGATTCTCTCCATGGTCCTGACCCCGCTCGCCCTCGCCGTGGCGCCCCACCTGGCGGCGGGCATGGGGCGAATTCGGCCCCTCACCCGCCTGCTCGGCGTCCGGGGGCCCGAGGAGTCCCGCCTTCCGGACCGCATGGAGGGCCACGTCATCGTGGCCGGATTCGGCCTGGCGGGGGAGGAGCTGGCCTCGGCCCTGAAGGCCTGCGGGGTTTCCCACGTGGTGGCGGACTTGAGCGTGGACAACGTCCGCCGCGCCAGAAAGAAGGGCCACCCCGTCCTCTTCGGCGACGTGACGTCTCAGGAGGTCCTCCACCACCTGCGGGTGGCCGACGCCTCCGAGCTGGTCCTGCTCCTGAACGACCCCGACGCCACCGCCCGGGCCGTCCGGGCCGCCCGCGCCTTGGCTCCCTCCCTCTCCATCCTGGCCCGGACGCCGTACGTCCTGGACGTCCCCGCCTTGAAGGCCGCGGGAGCCACCGAAGTGGTGGCGGGCGAGGCGGAGGCCGCCGCCGCCGTGGCGGAGCGGGTCCTCTCCCGGCGAGGCGTCTGCGGGGAAGCCGCCGAGGACCGTCTTCGCCGCATCCGCGCGAGGGCCCAGGAATGAGGCCGGCGGGGCGGCGCGCGTTGACACGCCGGGCCTTTCAGCCCTATACTTCCCCATTGTGGCGGTGTAGCTCAGTTGGTTAGAGCAAACGGCTCATATCCGTTGTGTCCGGGGTTCAAGTCCCTGCACCGCCACCACCCTATCCTCAAGAAATTCAGGAAATGGCTGCGCGGCTCGGGGCTGGCCGACGGGGGCCGGATCCTCCTCGCCGTTTCGGGCGGGGGCGACTCGGTGGGTCTCCTGGGCCTCTTCCTCTCCGCCCGGCCCCGGCCCGACCTGGAGCTGGGCGTGGCCCACGTCCACCACAACCTCCGCGGGGAGGAGGCGGACCGGGACCTGAGGGCCGTCCGCGACCTGGCCCGGGGCCTCGGCCTGCCCTTCGCCTCCTCCCGCCTGCGGAGCCGCCCGCCCCGGGGCGAGAGCGTGGAGGCCTGGGCCCGCGCGGGGCGCTACGCCGCCCTCGAGCGGCTGAGGGTCCGCGGCGGGTGGGACCTCGTCGCCACGGCCCACAGCCTGGACGACCAGGCCGAGACCGTGCTCCTGCGGATCGCCCGGGGAACCGGGCTCCAGGGGCTGGCGGGCATCCTCCCGCGCAGCGGCCGCGTGGTCCGTCCCGCCCTCGGCCTCACGGGGGAGGAACTCCGCGAGGCGGCTCGAGGCTGCGGGCTCCCTTACCTTGAGGATTCCACCAACGCCGATCGCCGCTTCCTCCGAAACCGGGTTCGCCGGGAGGTTCTCCCCGCGGCGGAGGCGGCCCTTCCCGGCTTTTCCCGGCGCCTCGCCGCCCTGGCGCGGCTGGCCGCGGAGGCCGCCGGTGGGGCTTCGCCCAAAGGGCCGCCGGTTGCGGTCTTGGAAGCGGACGGACTATATTACGAGTGCGCGGCCCTCGCGGAATGGAGCGACGGCGAGGGGCTGGCCGCCCTCCGGGAGGGGATTCGCTCCGCCCGCGGCGACCTTCGGGGCCTGACGGAGCGCCACCTGAGGGCCCTCTGGGCCTTGAGGACGTGCCGGCCCGGAGCCGTCGTGCCCTTGCCGGGCGGCTGGGAGGGGAGCCGGCGGGAGCGCCGGATCCGCATCGGCCCGAGGAGGGAGCCATGAAGCTCGCCCAGGGAATCCTGTTCACCGAGCGGCAGATCCAGCAGCGCGTGGAGGAGCTCGCCCGGCAGATCGTCCAGGATTACGCGGGGCGGCCCCTGGTCCTGTGCGCCATCCTCAAGGGATCCATCCCCTTCCTGTCGGACCTCATGCGGAGAATTCCGGGGGACGTGCGCCTGGCGCTCATCGAGATGAAAAGCCAGGTGGACGGCAAGCACGCGACGATTCTGTTCACCTCCACCATGGACCTTTCGGGGCGCCACGTCCTCATCGTGGAGGACATCGTGGACACGGGGATCACCCTGGACTACCTGCTCAAGCACCTGGAGGCCGAGCGGGCGCCGGCTTCCCTCAAGGTGTGCGCCCTCCTCGACAAGCCCGAGGCCCGGCGCATCGACGTCCCCGTCCATTACCGGGGCTTCAAGGTCCCGGACAAGTTCGTGGTGGGCTACGGCCTCGACTATCAGGAGCGCTACCGGAACCTGCCCTACATCACCTGGGTGGAACCGGAATGATGTCACGGGCCCGCCTGTTCTGCATCTAATCCGGATGCCGCGCCGCCGGAGCGGAGACCCCGTCCCCCCAGGCCCCAGGCTCGAGGGACGCCCGGCATAAAGGAGCCCCTGTGAACCAGCAGTTGAGAAACCTCCTCCTCTGGGCCCTCATCTTCGTCGTCGTCGCCATCTCCATCGGCCTTTTGAGAAAGGCCACGCTCAAGGAGACGGAGCTTCCCTTCAGCCGCTTCGACTCCCTCGTCCAGGCGGGCCAGGTCAAGAGCGCCCTCGTGAAGGGAAGCGTCGTCCGCGGAGAACTCAAGGACCCGGTGGACGGGTCCACGAACTACGTCACGAACCTGCCCCCGGACCTGCAGAATTACACCCCAGTCCTGGTGGCCAAGGGAGTGGACGTGCGGGCCGCCGAGCCCAACACCTCCCAGTACCTCTTCGCCCTCTTCTACATCCTGCCCGTGGTCCTCATCATCGGCTTCTGGATATTCTTCATGCGGCAGATGCAGCAGGGGGGGAACAAGGCCTTTTCCTTCGGCAAGTCCAAGGCCCGGATGGTGAGCGAGCCCAAGAACAAGGTCACCTTCAAGGACGTGGCGGGCATCGAGGAGGTCAAGGAGGAGCTCTTCGAGATCATCGA
>JBFMHB010000116.1 GCA_040752915.1 Acidobacteriota bacterium | reverse complement strand
CGCCGGAGCTGTTCCTTCTGCTGGGCGAACTTCTCGACGAGGTGCTCCCGCCCGTAGGGCTCCCCCATGCGGCGCTCGCGGATGGTCCGGCGCATGCCCTGGGCGTCGGTCATGGCGTAGGAGTACTTCCATCCCCGGACCCTCAGCTCGACGCCCCTCTCCTTGAGGCGGGCCGCGAACTCCTCCTCCGAGAAGGCCCGCCGCCCGGCTTCCCGGACCCGGGCCTGGAGGTCGGTCTTCCACGAGTAGCTCCCGCCGCCCCGCTCCGCTTGCCGGAGAAACTTGTCCGAGGGGCGGTCCGGGTCCCGCACCCGGGCCAGCTCCCGCCGGATGCCATGGATGCGTGCCAGGCGGTCGTTCACGTCCCGGAGCCGGTCGAGGTTCTCGTTGTCGTTTCGATATTTCCTCCCGTCGAACCCCGTGGCGTTCCAAACCACGTGGGCGTGGGGGTGGTCCTTCTCCCCGTGCACGACGACGAGGTATTCGTGGCGGCCGGCGATGCCCGCCTCCTTCGCCCACTCCTCCCCGTAGTCCCGGATTCGCCCGTAATCTGGATGTCCCTCCGGGGTGGCCATGTCGCCGAGGTCGGAGCGCTCGAAGCTGAGGGCGACGTGGTAGTACTCGCGTCCGCCGGTCACCCGGTAGAAGTCCCGCGTCTCTTGGAACTCCTTCTCGATGGCCTCCGGGTCCCGGCCGGCGACGTCGCCGCCGATGGCCTGGACCCGGCCGCTCTCCGCTTCCTGGGTAAGGAGGTAGGTGGTCATCTTGGCGCTCCTGTCACCGAAGGAGATCTTCAGGACGGGCATCCCTCAGCCGCGGAGGGCGCTCAGGAGGCGGCTCACCTCCGCCCGGAGGGCCTCCACCTCCGCCTTGTCCACGCTCCCGAGGTTGGCTTGGTGGGCGAGCTGGTTGAGGTTGCCCCCGAAGCTCTTCAGCGCCCGCTGAACGTCCTCGGGAAAGCGTGGGACCGCCTTGAGCTGGATCCCCTTGGCCGCGCACCGGAGGAAGTCGGCCGGTCCCCGGTTCGCGATGTGGCACTGCTGTCGAAGGTGGCCGTACTCCTCCGTGGAGAAGCGGACGTGGACCCGGTGGGGACGGAGGCCGGGTCTCGGGCTGGGGGCGCTCTCGGCTTCGGTCACGGCGAACCTCCTCTCTTCCTCGCCAGGGTGTCGGGGCGGAGCCCTGACGTCAGCCCGAACGAGAGGGGAACCCCGGCCGGTTCGGGCGGCAGGTGGCGCCGGCTGGCGCCAGCTGCGTTGCTTGCGGGACAGTCTTCGAAGGATTCCCCGCGGGCTTCCGGGGCCTTGGGGTGGAGGCCTTCGAGGGTGTCGTGGCGCCGTTGCGGGCCTCCGGGGAACAGGCGGTTCCCGGCTATCCCCCCTTCCATCCGCCACAAGCGCCACCGCCCTGAATACGCTGGGCTTGTAGTAGTTTTCGATCCGCCACCCAAGGGCCCGCTTTTTCCGGTTTTTCGCCCCGTAAGTCCTTCTGGATGAACCCGGTGGCGCTTGTGGCGGGTCGGATTTTCGCCTTTCCCTTCGCATGCGCCACCGGTGGCGCTTGAATGGATCGGGCTCATTTTTCAATCCGCCCCATCCGCCACCGCCCTGGAATGGCTGGAGTTAGCCCCAGGGATTTCGGCGATTCTCGGCCCTTCGGTGGCGGATGGGGTTGGCCCGTATGTGCTTGGCGATGAGGCCGGTGGCGCTTGTGGCGGTTCCGGGGGTAAATACCGGGAGAAGGCGTCGAGGAAGCTGTCCCGAAGATACCCCCGGCAGGTGGCCCCCTCCTGCTTCCACTTGACGGGGGCGATGCCGAAGGGGTGGAGGAGTCTCGCGAGCTGCCGGGCGCTCATGGGGGTTCCCTCGCGCCACTCGGGCCAGGGTCGCTCCTCCATCCCGTGCAGTTGCCCCAGGATCTCCTCCGAGGCGAGGGAGGGGACGTTGCGACTCCGGAAGAGGCTCCGGATGTCTTCGAGGAGCTTCACGCCGTGGGAGGTCTCTTCCGAAACGGCGTCGTTGATGCGGCAGGCGCTCTCCCGCGCCCGCCGGGGCCATTCCTGCCCGCACAGGTCGGCGATGGCCAGGAGGGGGCGCCAGTTGTCCCGGGCCCGGTCGCGGTTGATGCCCTCGGGGATGAGGGGGTCCGAGAAGCGCAGATCGTCCAGGTGGTCCCCGGCCCACCGGGCGGCCATGCTCCTCAGGTCCTCCATCTCGGCGAGGCGGTGAAGCTGGAGCCGCTCGATGGGCTCGCCCCGGGCCCGCCTTCGCATCCGGATGGTCACCGAGCGGTCGGCCAGGGTCGGGGGCAGGTCCCCGATGAGGGCGATGGCCTTGGGCGTCCACGTGCTGAAGGTGCAGACTTGGTGGTCGTCGCCCGAGACGCGGGTCACGTACGCCTGGCTTCGCATGTGGCCGCTGTTGAGGATGCCCCGCAGGCCCTCCGAATCGGAGAGGAAGGTGTCGGCCTCGTCGAGAAGAAGGCACGGCTTGAAGTAGTCCGTGACCCGGAAGACCGCCGAGGGGGTGATGTTGGCCGAGGTGATGGGGCGGGGGACCAGGGCGCTCAGCAGCGCCAGGGCCGTGCTCTTGCCGCAGCCCTTGTCGGGGCTCGTGAGGGCCAGGAGGGGAGAGATCTCGAAGGCGTCGTGGGCGTGGGCGAAGAGGATCCAGAGGGTGTAGGGGACGATCTGGTCCGCCGTCATGGCCAGGAACCGGCCCACGGTCTGCTCCAGCGAGGCGAGGAGGGTCGCCCCGTCTACGGGCTCGGGCCAGAGGTCCGGATCCTGGAGCCCCATGCGGCGCTCTTCGCCGCTCCTCGCCGTGGGCATGACGGTGTCCACGAGCCGCCCCGGGCTCGTGAATCCCAGGGCGCGCAGTCGCCGAACGGCCCCCTCCCGGGCCAGCTCGCGCCCGATCTCGTCCATGTTCTGGAGCCCCGCCCGGAAGTGGTCCAGGGCCGCGCGCACCTCCGCGGTGTCCGGCTGTTCCTCCAGGCGGTCGAGGAGGGCGAGGGCCTCTTCCGGGGTGGAAGGGGTTTGGGCCGCCGCCAGGGCCGTGAGGTTCCCCCCGGCCGGAATCATCTCAATCCCCTGCGGCGCAGTTCCGCCCCGGCGATGGACTCGATGGTCCGCATCAGTTCGGACTCCGTGAGGGGCGGGCGGCAGTTCGCCTCGTTCCAGCTCTTGAGCAGGCCGAGGCAGACGTAGGGATCCACCCGGTGGCGGAAGAGGTGGCCCGCCAGGCGGACGAGGCTCGTGTTGCGCTGCCCTGCCGCGACCCCCGTCAGGACGAGGTCGCACAGGGAGGAGCGGCGGAAGGGGGTGAGCACCCCCCTGTCCGGCCGGACGGCGCGGTCGAGAAGCCATTGAGGCATGGGGGCGGGCTCGAGGTGTCGCGGATGCCTTGCGGGGTCCCACGCGTACCGCCCGCCGCTGGCGTGGCGGGACGGGGGGGCGACGATGTACCCCCCGTCCCCGCGGATGTCCAGTCCGCTTCCCATGGCCCCCGCGGAGTTCGGCACACGGACCCCGGGGTGCCGGAAGAAGAGGTGCAGGCCTCCGCCCCCCGTCTGGGCCCGGAGGGTGGGCGGAAGCTCCCCGAACTCCCTTTGGAGGGCTTCGAGGGCGGCGTCGCCTCCGTGCCTCGGGTCCACGTCGAGCACCACGAGACCGGAGGTCTCCCCCGTGACCAGACCGATGTTGGCTTCGGGCCACCGGCGCCACCAGCTCCGGATGGTGCCCTCCGAGGTCGTGGCGTTGTCGGGCCATTGCACGATGCGGGGGTGCTTGCCCACGGCCTCGCAGTCGGGGCGGCGACAGGAGCACCCCCCGCCCTCGGGCGTGTGGAGCGGGAAGACGGGGTAGCCCCGTTGCCCGTACCCCTCCGCGGCTTTGGCCATGCCCAGGGCCGGCACGGCTCAGCTCGCCTTTCCCGCGGACGCGGTCTCCTCCGCGGCCACGCTCGTCGCGTTGAGCTCCAGCATCCGGTCCAATTCCGACTTCTTGAATCGCAGGAGGCGGCCCAGCCGCGTGCAGGGGAGCTTCTTCTTGGAGATTCGCACGTAGAGGCTGCCAAGGGGGATGCGCAGGTAGTCAGCCGCTTCCTGCGCCGTGAGGAGGATTGTGGTCTCTTGGGCGGAACCCGATTCCATCGTCATCGTTTGTCCTTTCTGGTCTTCAAGAGTGACCGCGAGGACTGTAGCCGGGTTCCTTAAGCATCCTCCATGAAATTGACTCCCCCAATTGGACGGGGGCTTTCAAAGGGTGGCGTAGGCCTCCAAGGCCCTCCCAATAGATGTTCCGTGATGGAAATGCCCTGAATGCCCCGGGGGAGTTACGCCTAGTGGTGGCTCCGGTCGGAGGGATAGAGCGCCGCCCGCACCCGAAGACCGTAGATGGACTCGATCCACTCCCACGCCGATTGCTGGTCGGCCTTGCTGGGATAGGGGAAGCGCCCCTCCGCGGCGGGAGAAGGCGAGAACTTCTTCGCCCTCACGATCCGGTGGAGGCGCTCCCAGTCCTCCTGATCCAGGAAGCAGAGCGAGGGATGCCATTCGAGCTTCTCGGGCACCTGCTTCACGAGGCGCAGGGCCTCCTGGAAGAAGGGGCGCAGGTCGAAGATGGGAAGGCCCAGGAAGGGAGGGGAGTAGGGCGAAGTCCTGCCCGGGGTGGCGGGCCGGTCCGCCTCGGAGTCCGGAAGAACGGCGAGCCGGATGGTGTCCCGGTGGTTGCAGCGGACCTCCCCGATGAACTCCCTGTGACGCTCCCGGTCGTACGCCCAATCTTCCAGGGCCGGCATTTCGAAGGCCTGCACCGCCCGGTCCATGGCCCGTTTCACGTCCCGCTCCACTTCCGGTGG
>JBFMHB010000115.1 GCA_040752915.1 Acidobacteriota bacterium | reverse complement strand
AGGCGGGTGGGCAGCAGGTTCAGTTGGATCCTCCGGGCGAGGGAGATCTCGTCCTCGAGGCGTCGGCGCTCGGCGGACTCCCGGGCCAGTTGGATGTTCCGGATCCGCAGGGAGGCCGCTGAGGCCAGGGTGGCCAGGAGTTCCAGGTCCTCCTCCGTAAAGGAACGCACGGCCACCTTGGAGGAAAGGAAGATCATCCCCAGGGGCCCCGAGGCGTCCATGAGGGGCGCCGCGAGGAGGCTCCGCACTCCGGCCGCGACGATGCTGGCCGCCCCGGCGAAGCGGGCGTCGTGCTCGGCATCGAGAACCAGGGCGCCCAGACCCTTCTCCCCCACCTCCGTGACGAGGTGCCGGGAGACGACCACCGGCCCCGAAGCCGTGGTCCGTTGGGCCGCGCAGGTGTACTCCCCTCCGGGGCCCCTCAGAAAGATGGCGCCCTCCTGGGGCTTCAGGTGGTCGAAGACCCGATCCAGGATGAGATTGAGGAGCTCCTTCTGTTCGCAGGATCCCGAGAGCGCGTGGTGGACCTCGTTCATGATCCTCAACCGTTCGGCGTACCGGGTGAGCGCGTCCCCGCCTCCTCCGGCCGGGGGAGGCGGCGAGGCCGCTTCGGGGATCAGTTCCGCGAGCGGCCGGAAGAGGGACTGCCCGGGTGCGAACAGATCCACCGGACGGGGCGGCGGGGCGGCCTCGGCAAGGGTCACGGTTGTGCCCCCCACGGCCAGGAGGTCCCCGGGGCCGACCTTGGTGGGGCCATCCACGGCCCTCCCGTTGAGGAACGTGCCGTTCCGGGAGTTGAGGTCCTCCACGAACCACTCGCCCTCCCTGTGGCAGAGGCGGGCGTGCTCGCGGGACAGGGCGCTGTCGTGTACGGTCACGTCGGCCCGGCTGGATCGGCCGATGACGCAGAAATCGGTCAGCAGGAGCCGCTCGAAGGGATCGCCCCAGGGCGGCGCCACGTGAAGCTTCAACCTCCGCGCTTCGGACATGACGCCCCCGAAATCTATCGAGGTTCCGAAACCCCGGCCGCCTGGGTCCTCTGCCGTAACTCCCGGGTCCAGTTGGAGACGACGCGGAGGCTCCGAATCTCCCCCTCCTCCTCGCCCCGCACGGCGGCCAGGAACCCTCCCTGGGGCCAGACCCGCAGACTGGTCAGCGCGCCCAGCACGCCGAGGTCGTTTGGGGAAAAGAGGGGTTCCGGGTCGAGAAACACGCCCGGTGAGGCGCCCGCGCGCGCTTTCTTCAGCGTCCCATCCCCCGCGACAAAGTAAAGGGTCTTGCCGTCGGCGGACCAGAGGGGCCTGTACCCCTGCCCGTGGGACACGGAAACGGCAGGGCTACCCACACGCCCGTCCCGGTAAGGAGCCACGTAGACCTCGTACTGGCCCGACTCGTCCGAAGGGTACGCCACCCAGCGGCCGTCGGGCGAGAAGGCCGGCACGCCGAGGCGTCCCCGCCCCGCCGTGAAGTCCTCGGCCTGCGCCTCCCCCGTCCAGCGCCCCTTCAGAAGAAGGCGCCGGATTCGGATCCGCGTCTTGGACGTGTCGCCGATTAGGAGGTCCCCCTCGGGGGTCCAGGCAAGGGGCAGGGTCTCGCCGGCGGGACCCGAGGTCTTCCACAGGCGGACGGGCGGGCGGGACCCGTCCAGCGGCGCCGCGTAGAGGCCGTCCTCATCGGTCCGGGCCGTCCGGGCGAAGACGAGGGACTTTCCGTCCGGCGTGAAAATGGGCACGTCCACGTCGGCGCCGGGGATCGCCATGAATCGCCTCAGCGAGCGCCGGGTCCGGTCCGCGAGGAAGGTCTCGTCGATGTTCTCGGCGTTCGTCACGGTGACCGCGAGGGTTTCCCCGTCCGGGGAGATCGCCAGCGCCCCTTGGAGAGACCGCCGTTCGGCCGACCACGGGGTGGCGTGTCCCGCCTCGTCCAGGAGGACGAGCCCTCGCCGGGTCCCCGCCCTCCCGCCGGACACGTAGAACAGGGTCCCGTCGGCGCCGACGAAAAAGGCCGCCGGCGTCCAGGTCGCCTCCGTCCGCATGCCGTCCAGGAGCGCCACGGGGGTCCCGGTGACCGTCAGCGCGACCGGGTCGAAGGGAACCGCCAGGAGGGTTTCGCGGCGGGAGAAGAGGAGTTGCCCCGTCTCCGGCAGGTAGCGCGGGTTGCCTCCGTCCTCGAGCAGGGCCTTCATCTCGCCGGTGGCCAGGTCCACGATGCCCACGTCCGTTCGGAAGCCGTTTTCGGCGTACACGACCAGGTTGGCGAAGGCGCGATCCTCCCGTGGGAGGGGCCTCAGCGCCTGCACGAATCCCCGGAAGCCCTCCATGCGCAGGGCGACCTTGCGGGCGCGGCCGTCCCGAGAGGAAATCCGAGCCATCTCGTTTCCCTGCTGATTCAGGACCAGGAGGTCTCCCCCGGGCAGGGCCACCACCTGGCGCCAGCCCTCCTCCCACGTCCCGAAAACCACCGGAGGAGCGCTCCCGTCCGCGGGAAGCCTCGCCAGGCGGCCCACGGCCCCGTCCCCCGAGGCGTAGAGGGCCGCGTAGATCCACTTTCCGTCGCGGCTGACGGCGAAGGCGCGGGCCCCCTCCGTGCCCGGAAGGGCTCTCACCTTGTAGCTCTCCAGGTCCCTGCGGTAGATCATGGCCCGTGGACCGTCGCCGCCGCCCGGCTCACGCTTGGAAGCCAGCATGAAGAGCGCGCGTCCGTCCGGCGATCCGTCGGAGAAGCCGACCCGAAGGTCCTCCGGGAACTCCAGGGAGAGGCTGGTCACGGGAACGGCGGCGGCCTTCGCGCTCCGTCGCTCCAACAAGACGAAGAGGGCCGCGGAACCGAGGGCCGCCCCCGTCAGGAGCAGGGCCGCCGCCCCCGCCGCGGCGCGAGGGGAGAGCCAGCGCTTGCCCGCGAGCGCGGCGGCCGTCATGCCGGAGACGGGTGTTCCCGGCGGCTCCGCCAGGGCTTCCTCGAGTTCGATGCGCGCGTCCGAGGCGTCCCTCAGCCTGCGCCGCGGGTCCTTCTCGAGGCATCGGCGGAGAAGGCGCTTGAGGGCCGCGGGCGTCTGCTCGGGCAGGGCCTCCCACTCGGGATCGCCCCGGAGCACGGCGGCGAGGGTGTCGGAGATGGTCTCGCCCTTGAAGGCCTGCTTGCCCGTGAGCATCTCGAAGAGGATGCACCCGAAGGCCCACAGGTCCGTGCGGCGGTCCAGGGGGCGCCCGCGGGCCTGCTCGGGGCTCATGTACCCCGCAGTGCCCAGCACGAGCCCGGCCCGGGTGGCATCGTAGGCCACCGTGGGCGAACGGCTGGGGTCCGAGCCCGAGGTGGGCTCGGGGGCGTAGGACTTGGCGAGGCCGAAGTCCAGCACCTTCACCTGACCCTGCGGGGTGAGCTTGACGTTCGCGGGCTTGAGGTCCCGGTGGACGATGCCCGCCTCGTGGGCGGCCGCCACGCCGGCGGCCACCTGGAGCGCCACGTCGATGGCCTCGGGAATGGGGAGCGGCCCCTCCTCGAGACGTTGGGACAAGGTGGGACCTTCCACGTACTCGAGAACCAGGCAAATCCGACCGTCGTGCTCCTCGATCCCGTAGATCCCCGCCACGTTGGGGTGGCTGAGGGCCGCCAGGAGGCGGGCCTCCCGTTCGAACCGGGCCCGCCGTTCGGGATCCGCCGCCACCTCGTCGTCGAGGGCCTTGATGGCCACGTGGCGCTCGAGCCTCGGGTCCCGCGCCAGGTAGACGATGCCCATGCCGCCTCGGCCCAGTTCGCCCTCGACGGGGTAGGGTCCGATCTTTGAGGGAAGGTCCGCCATGGCGTGCCGCCTTTCCGGGCCGTTCTTGCTTGGTGTTCTACGATGGAAAGCGCCCCCGGGTTTCTCCGCCGGGGACGGCCACCGAGCCTATTTCACGTACGTCAAAAAAAAGCCTTGGAGGTCTCCGTTCTCGTCATAGGGGGCTACGGAGACCACGGTGTAGCCTTCCGCGGCCATTCTGGCATGGAGTTCGTTCATCTTGTCCGCCGCCCTTGTTTTTCGGCCCAGGACCGAAATGTCCAGGAAGACCGTCCGGCCCTGCCGGCCCGGCTGGACCGCCGGGGGGGCTCCTGCTTCGGACTTTCCATGGGCGAACACACCCGTGGCGGCGCCCAGGAGACTGCCTGCGAGCAGGCCCGCCGCCACCACCGCCGCCCAACCATAGCCGCCCATCACAGCCCTTGGGTTTCTCATGCGCGTTCTCCTCCTCGGCCCGTGCCGAATGGGTGGTTCGACTGTAGCACGATGAGGGCGCTCCGGGTCACTCCCCCGCGGAGGAACGACGGACCGACTCGCGCTCCCATTCCAGAAGCCTGCGCTTCCGCCAGAGGCCGCCCCCGTACCCGCCCAGCCGCCCGTCCTTGTTCAAAACCCGGTGGCACGGGATGAGGATGGCGATGCGGTTCCTCCCGTTCGCCGTCCCGACGGCCCGGCAGGCCCCGGGAGCGCCGACGGCGAGGGCCACCTCCTCGTAGGTGCGTGTTTCCCCGTACGGGATGCGCAGGAGTTCTTCCCAGACCCGCCGCTGGAAGGTCGAGCCGGGAAAGACGAGGGGCACCGTGAAGCGCCGCAGGTCTCCCCGGAAATAGGCCTCGAGCTCGCGGCCCACCTGCTCGTGGTGGGCGTTCCGGCCCGGGACGGCCGCGCCCTGGAGGAGGCGGCGGAGCGTCTGGAATTGGGCCTCCAGCATCCGCCGGTCCGTGAATTCCAGGAGGCAGATCCCCTCGGGCGTGGCCCCGGCCACCAGGGGTCCGAGTGGGCTCTCGATCCAGTCCACGAGCACGGGAACCGCGTCGCGGCTCCGTCCCGGCGGGGCTCCGAAGGTCCTGGAGAAGGCCTCCCGGAAGCCGCTGTGGGACTCGTACCCGTGGCCCAGGATCACGTCGTCCAG
>JBFMHB010000114.1 GCA_040752915.1 Acidobacteriota bacterium | reverse complement strand
TGGTACCGGCGGGAGACGGAAACGCCCTCGAAGCTCGCCCTGGCCCTCAAGGCCCCCTACCGCCTCCTCCTCAACAAGTACTTCGTGGACGAGGCCTACTCCGCCGCCTTCATCCGCCCCCTGGTCAAGCTGAGCGAGGGGCTCTGGTGGTGGGACCGGTGGATCGTGGACGGCCTGGTCAACGGCGTCCGGAACCTGACGGTGGGGTCGTCCGTGGGGGCCCTGGCCGTGGACAAGTACGTGGTGGACGGTGCGGGGGTCAACGGCACCGCCGCCGCCTTCCGGTGGGCGTCTCGTCAGAACCGCCGGGTCCAGACCGGCGAGTTCCAGCATTACGCATTGGGGGTCGTGGCAGGATTCCTCCTGCTGATGGTGTGGTACCTGTACCGGTAGCGCGCGCAAGGAGCCAAGGATGCCCTACATTCTATCCATCCTGACGTACATTCCCCTGGCCGCGGCTCTCGTGATCCTCTTCATTCCGAAGGAGAACACGAAGCTGATCAAGTACTTCACCACGGGCGTCTTCCTCCTGGACTTCCTCCTCAGCCTGCCGCTCTGGTTCGGGTGGGACGCCGCCCAGGCCGTTGCCGACGCCAAGCACTCCCTTTGGGTCTTCGAGGAGGGGCCCCACCCGTGGATCACCTCCCTGGGCGCGGGGTACCACTTCGGCGTGGACGGCATGTCCATGCTCCTGGTGCTCCTGACGACCCTTCTGGGGGTCATCGCGGCCTGGTCCTCCTGGACGTACATCCAGAACCGGGAGAAGGAGTACTACATCTGGCTCCTCATCCTTCAGACGGGCATGCTCGGCGTCTTCTGCTCGCTGGACTTCTTCCTCTTCTACGTCTTCTGGGAAGTCATGCTCGTTCCCATGTACTTCCTCATCGGCATCTGGGGAGGGGCGAACAAGCTCTACGCGGCCATCAAGTTCTTCCTCTACACCCTGGCCGGGTCCGTCCTCATGCTCATCGGCATCCTCGTCCTGTACTTCCGGACGCCCGTGGACGCCGCGGGGGTGCATTCCTTCGACCTCGACGTGATCCTCGAACAGGTCGCCCTGAACCCGGCGCTCCAATGGTGGGTCTTCGCGGCCTTCTTCGTGGGCTTCGCCATCAAGGTGCCCATGTTCCCCTTCCACACGTGGCTCCCCGACGCCCACGTGGAAGCCCCTACGGCGGGCTCGGTGATCCTGGCGGGCGTCCTGCTGAAGATGGGAACGTACGGCTTCTACCGCTTCGCCCTCCCCATCCTGCCCGACGCCACCCTGGCCTGGCTCCCCTTCCTGCTGATCCTCTCCATCATCGGCGTCATCTACGGGGCCATGGTCTCCCTCGTCCAGAAGGACATGAAGAAGCTGGTGGCCTATTCCTCGGTGAGCCACCTGGGGTTCTGCATGGCGGGCCTCTTCGCCCTGACGGAGGCCGGAATCAAGGGCTCCATCATGCAGATGCTCAACCACGGGATCTCCACGGGCGGCCTGTTCTTGCTCGTGGGCATCATCTACGAGCGCATGCACACCCGGGAGATCAAGCTCTACGGCGGCCTGGCCAAACTGATGCCGGTCTACGCCGTCTTCTTCATGATCATCACCCTGTCCTCCATCGGCCTTCCGGGACTCAACGGGTTCATCGGGGAAATCACGATCCTCATGGGCGCCTACCACATGCCCGAGTTCCTCATTTTCTCCAAGTCCCTCGTCTTCTTCCTGGTGGCGGGCATGCTCCTGGGCGCGGCCTACATGCTGTGGCTCTACCAGCGGGTCTTCTTCGGCGAGGTCACGAACCCGCACCTCGAGGAGCACGTGAAGGGCAAGGACATGAACGGGCGCGAGTGGGGCTACATGATCCCCCTCGTCCTCCTGGCCCTTTGGATCGGCCTCTATCCGAAGCCGGTCTTCGACAAGATGGACCGGAGCGTCCAGTACCTCATGCAGCGGATGAAACCCGCCGTGGAGCGCGTGGCCGCCGCCAAGGGGGTCGCCGTGCCTCAGGTGACGGCCCCGGCCGCCGCCTCCGAATCCCCGGGCCACGGCGAGTCCGGTGGCCACGCCCAGGAGGCGGGGGAGACCCACGCCGAAGGATCCCACTAGGAGCCGGCCATGCCCGTCCTTCATCCGGAATTCTGGCGCCTCCTGAGCCCCGAATGGGTCCTCGTGGCCTTTGGGATCGTGTTCCTGATCCTCTCGGCCGTGAAGGGAGGCCGCTCCCTGCGCGTGGGCACGGGCGCGCTGGCCCTGGCAGGGTTCCTGGTGGCCCTGGTCCTCACGCTCCAGACCCTGTGGGCGATCCCTCCCGGGGCCCACGTGAGCGCTCTCTCGGGTCTGGACGGAGGCGTGGGCCTTTGGGTGGACGCCTACAGCCAGAGCTTCAAGGTCGTCTTCCTCCTCGGCGCGATCCTGGCCACCTTGCTGTCCTTCAAGCACCTGGACGTCATGGCCGCCTGGACGGGCGAATACTTCACCTTCCTGACCTTCTCTGTTTTCGGCATGATGGTCATGGCCAGCGGGGCGGACCTTCTCACCCTGTGGGTCGGACTGGAAACCATGGCGCTGGCCGTGTACGTGCTGGCCGCCTACCTGCGGCGCGACGAGAAGAGCGTCGAGGGGGCCACCAAGTACTTCCTTCTCGGGGCCTTTTCCTCCGGCCTGTACCTCTACGGGACCTCCCTGATCTACGGCGTCACCGGCACCGTCCACCTGTCCGCCGTGAAGGCCTTCCTGGCCTCCCGGATCCAGGCCGGCGGCCTGGAGTCCCTCGGCTTTCCGCTCGCCGCCGGCGTCGTGATTCTCGCCGCGGCCTTGCTGTTCAAGGCGGCCCTGGTGCCCTTCCACTGGTGGACCCCCGATGCCTACGAGGGGGCGGCGACCCCCATCACCGGCTTCATGAGCGTGGCCCCCAAGGCCGCCGCCTTCGCCATGGCCATCCGGATCTTCGCCGCGGGGCTCCTGCCGCTGTCCGCCACGTGGACGGGCGTCCTCGGTGTGGTGGCCGTCCTCACGATGATCTGGGGCAACGTGGCGGCCATGGTCCAGGACAACGTGAAGCGCATGCTGGCGTATTCCTCCATCGCCCACGCGGGCTACGTGCTCATCGGCCTCGTGGCGTCGGGTCGCACCGCCACGGATCAGGGCATCGAGGCGGCCCTGCTCTACCTGCTGGTCTACGCCTTCATGAACCTGGGCGCCTTCGGTCTCATCCTCTATCTCCAGAGGGAGGGTAGCGCGGGCGATCGCATGGAAGACTTCGACGGCCTGATCCACCGGAGCCCCTGGGCCGCCGTTCTCATGATCTTCTTTCTCCTCTCCCTCGGCGGCATCCCCCCCATGGCCGGGTTCGTGGCCAAGCTGATGATCTTCTACTCCGCCGTGAGCGCAAGCCTCTACCTGCTTGCGGTGGTCCTGGCGGTCACGAGCGTGGTTTCCCTCTACTACTACTTCCGGCTGGTCTACCGGATGTTCCTGAGGGACCCGCAGGCGCTTCCGGCTCCCCGAGCCGGATGGACCCTCGCCGCGGGCTTGTGGATCTGCGGGGCGGCGACCCTCGCCTTCGGGCTCTACGGCCAGCCCCTCATCACCTGGGCCGCGCGCATCTCGCTCCTCGGGCGCTAGGGTGGAGTGATGGCGTCCCCGCTGCGACGCCTCGGCGTCTACCTGGAACTGGTGTACACCTTCCCGGTGACGGTCCTGCTCGGTGCGGGCGGGGGATACCTCGTGGACCGCTGGCTTGGCACGGGCCCCTACGGAGTCCTGGCGGGATTCTTGCTCGGCTTGGCGGCCGCCTTCGTCTACCTCGTGAACATGCTGGGCTCGATCAAGGACAAGGGGGGAAACGGTGGGGATGGAGGCGTTTAGGCGGCGCTACCTGCGGATGGCCGCCGCCGGATGGATCGCCGGCGCCCTGGTTCTGGCCGCCTTCGTTTCTCCGCGTTCCGCCCTGGCCTTCTCCGCCGTCTTCGCGCTGGTGGCGGCGGACTTTCTCTGGATGGCCAGCTCCATTGGAATCCTGCTGGGCGAAAGGCTTCCGACCCGCTCCGAGTGGGTGCGCCTGGCCCTGGGATTGGTCCTGAAGACCCTCTTGCTTGCGGGGGTCCTGTATGCTATTTTGAAGGTCCTGCCTCGGGAATCGCTGGGGGTGGTTCTCGGGATTGGGGGGCCCTTGATGCTCCTGGCCTTGGCCGGAGCCATGCGGACACGAGGCTGACCATGCACGAGATGGATTCCCTCCTCACCATGTTGGTGAACGGGCTGGCGCACACGCACGTCCCGGACTACTTCGTGATGCTGGCCTTCGTCATGGTCGTCTCCCTGGTGGTGGCCTTCGCCGCCACCCGTCGCCTGTCGGTGGAGAAGCCGGGGGTTCTTCAGCAGATCCTGGAACTCGTGGCGGAGGTGGTGGGCAAGTTCCTCGACGATATCATCGGCCACCACGGGCGGAAATTCATGCCCGTGATCGGGACCTTCGCCGTCCTCATCCTCCTGTCAAACCTGATCGGCCTGATCCCGGGTTTCATGCCCCCCACGGGGAGCATCATCGTGACCCTCTCCCTGGCGCTGTGCTCCTTCGTCACCTACAACTTCTTCGGCGCCCGCGCGGCGGGCCTCGGATATCTCAAGCACTTCATGGGGCCGATCCTGCCCATGGCCTTCCTCTTCTTCCCCATCGAGGTCGTCAGCCATCTGGCGCGGCCCATGTCCCTGGCCATCCGTCTCTTCGGGAACATTTTCGGCGACCACCAGGTGGGCGGCGTATTCCTTCACCTGGTTCCCTTCGCCGTGCCCGTCCCCTTCATCCTGCTGGGCATATTCGTCGCGTTCGTTCAGACTCTGGTCTTTATCCTGCTCTCCATGATCTACATCGCGGGGGCGGTGGAACACCACTGAGGGAAGCTCGGTAGCGAAAGGAGGAAGTCCGTGAGGAAAAAGGCACTGACGATTCTGGTGGGAGCTCTGCTCCTGATGTTGGCGGCACCGGC
>JBFMHB010000113.1 GCA_040752915.1 Acidobacteriota bacterium | reverse complement strand
GACTCGGTGGGGGTGGTGTCCACCGTGTCGGGGGGATCGGTCTTCGGCGCGGCGTGGATGGCGGCGCGGGGGCGGGGGGAGCCGGACGAGGCCTTCCTGGAGCGCATGGGCGCGGAACTGTCCAAGGGCTTCATCGGGCGGACGATCCGGCCGCGCCTGGTGAAGCTCCTGCTCCCGGGCTACACGCGCACCCACGCCATCGCGGAGACCTTCGATGGCCTCTTCTTTGAGGGCCTGACGCTTTCGGGCCTGCCCGCGAGCCCGCGCCTGGTGATGAACGTCTGCGTTCTCAACCACGGGCAGACGGGAAAGTTCGCGCGAAAAGGCTTCAAGTGCGTGGGGCTGGCCCCGCCCGGCGGCGGGGTGAGCGAGTGGGCCCCCCTGCCGGACTACCCCGTGGCGCTGGCGGCGGCGGCGTCGGCGGCCTTCCCCGTGGGCCTGCCCCCGGTTTCCCTGGGGCGGGGCCGGGGAGGGGTCCCCGAGGGCTGGGGGACCACCGAGGACCTGAGGCGCATGAAGGAGTTCGTGCTGACGGACGGCGGGGTGCTGGAGAACCTGGGCATCGAGACGGTGCTGAACGCCGAGAGCGAGTTCGCCGGGTGGGACGTGGCGGCCAGCGACGCGGGGGCGCGGGAGGCGGCGTGGGGGCCGGAGGGCCTGCGGGACCGGGTGAGGGGCTGGCTCATGGGGGCCCTGAGCGCGCCCGTGCTCGAGCGCATCGCCACGGTGATGAACCAGAAGGAGGACCGCCACATGCGCCACGGCCTCTTCGCCGAGCGGGAGAAATCCTGGCTCGTGGAGGCCCTGCGCGAGCCGGAGGTGGCCGCGCGCCCCGACCTGCGGGCCTATCTCGCCGCCGAACCCGAGCGGCCCGCGCGCCGGGTGCTCATGGTGCGCGTGAACCAGGACTGGGACCACTTCGTCAGGAAAATCCCGCGCTGGCGCCTCCTGGGGCTGGCCGCCGACTTCGAGGCCCGCACGGGGCGGAGCGCGCCGGACCTGCCCCTCTGGGACGACCTTCCGGCCAAGGAGGCCTTTCTCGAAGCCGTGGGGGCCGGCCTGGGTCCTGCCAGAGAGATCTACGCGGCCATGGGCGGGGCGGCGGCGGCCGAGCGCGCGAACCACATCCCCACCGGCTTCAGCGCCGTGGACCCCTCGGACCTGAAGGTCCTCTCCGACCACGCCCGATGGCAGGTCTGGGCCAACAAGGCTGTGTATTGGGGGTGAGACGCGAGAGGGGAGAGAAGAGGCAATTGGAAATTGGGATTTGGGATTTCGGATTTAGAAACAAAGGCGACAGCGGAATCCGTGGGGCGGGCGCCCTCGCCCGCCAGACACAGGGATCAAAGGCCGCGGCCGGGGGCGGCCGCGCCACACAACCCTAAAACATTGTGGGGCGGGCGGCCACGGAGGGCCGACCCTACCGCGCGAGTGCTTCGTAGCGGCCGATGGTTGCATCGGCCGGGGCGGGTTTTGTTGGGGAGGGCCTCCGCGCCCTCCTCTGCGGTGTGAGCGCCTTGAAATGCGGTTGAAAATAGGTGGCTGTCCCTATTTTAAGTCTCTGGCGGTGCAGACGCGGTTGCGGCCTTCCTGCTTGGCGCGGTAGAGGGCCTGGTCGGCGGAATCCACGAGGGTGCGCCAGGAGAGGGCGGGATCGGGGACGACGGTGGCCACGCCCAGGCTGAGGGTGAGGACGCCTCCGGGGAGGCCCGCGTGGGCGATGGAGAGGGCGGCCACGGCGGCGCGGAGGCTTTCGGCGAGGGCTTCGGCGTTCTGGATATCGGTCCCCGTCAGGACGAGGGCGAATTCCTCGCCGCCGTAGCGGGCGGCCAGGTCTCCGGCGCGGTTGGCGGCTTCGGCGAGGAGGGCGGCGACTCGGACGAGGGCCGCGTCCCCCGCGGGGTGTCCGTAGGTGTCGTTGTAGGCCTTGAAGCCGTCCAGGTCGGCCATGAGGAGGGAGAGCCAGCCTCCCGTGCGGGCCAGTTGTCGCCACTGGGCCTCGATGTGGGCGTCGAAGCGCCGCCGGTTGGCGAGTCCGGTGAGGGGGTCCTGGGCCGAGAGTTCGGCGAGGCGGTCGTTGGCGGTCCTGAGTTCGCGGGTGCGCTCCTCCACGAGGGCCTCGAGGACGACGCGGCGGGCTTCGAGGCTGCGCACGCGAAGCCGGACGGCTCCGGCGAGGAGGGCGACGCCCGCCACGATGCAGAGGAAGAGGAAGGGAGCCGTCTGGTAGAAGCGGGGCTTCTGGACGAGGGTGAGGGAGGCTCCCTGGGCGTTCCAGACCCCGTCGTTGTTGCAGGCCGTGACGCGGAAGGTGTACTTCCCCGGCGGGAGGTTGGTGTAGGTCGCCACGCGCCGGGTTTCGGCGCGCACCCAGTCGGGGTCGAAGCCTTCGAGAACGTACCGGAACTGGACGCGCTCCGGGGCCACGAAGGAGAGGCCGGTGTAGTGGATGTCGAGGCGGTTGCGGCCGGGAGGGAGGACGATCTCGGCCGCCGCCTCGCGCGGCACGCCGTTGACGACGACCCGTTCCACGAGCACGGGCGGGGGCTGGGCGTTGAAGCGCCGCTCGTCGGGGTCCACCACGACCACGCCCCGGATGGTGGGAAACCAGAGGCGTCCGTCGCGGGCCCTGATCCCGGCGGGGACGAAGCCGCCGTTGCACTCGGCGCTCCGCATGCCGTCGGCCACGCCGAATTCCGTGACGGGCACTCGGGGAAGCCGCCCTTCGGCGCAGTCCACCATGTCCTGGATGCGCGCACGGTAGACGCCGCGGTTTCCGCTCATCCAGACGTGGCCGAGGTCGTCTTCGAGAATCTGGTAGGCCGTGTCGTCGGGCAGCCCCTGGGCCTTGGAGATCCGGTCCACCCGGCTCCCGCGCATCAGAAAGACGCCGGAGCCGATGGTGCCGATCCAGAGGGCGCCTCGAGCGTCCTCGTGCATGTGCGTGACGATGGCGTTGCCGATGGCCTCGCGGCCCTCGAACCCCGTGAAGCGCCCGTTCTCGAACAGGCTCAGGCCCCCATACGTGCTGACCCACAAGCGGCCGCGGCTGTCCTCGAAGATGAGGTTCACCAGCCCCCCGGTACTCGCCCCGGTGGGGGAGAAGGACTGGATGGCGCGGCCCTCGATGCGGCAGAGGCCGCCGCCGTTGGTTCCCGCCCAGAGGATGCCCCGCCGGTCTTCGTAGACGGCGATGACGCGGTTGGTGGGGAGTCCGTCGGCGGTGGTGAGGGTCGTGATCTTCCCGTTCTGGACCCGGGCCAGGCCGCCGCCGTCGGTCCCGACCCAGAGGGCCCCAGAGCGGTCCTCGCAGAGGCTCCGGATCAGGTCGTTCGGCATTCCCTCGGCGGTCGTGAGGCGTGTGAAGCGCCCGTCCTTGAACCGGTTGATCCCGCCGCCGTTGGTGGAGATCCAGAGGCTCCCGTCCCGGGTTTCAAGGAGGCCGATGGCGAAGTCGTTGGAGAGGCCCTCGGGAACTCCGAAGGTGGCGAAGGGGCCGTCGTGGAGGCAGTTGAGGCCGCCTCCGTTGGTGCCGATCCAGAGGTTCCCCTCGCCGTCCTCGCAGAGGGCCCGAACCACGTCGTAGGGGAGCCCGTCGCGGGTTGTGAAGGAACTCCAGCGGCCTTCGTGGAGGCGGCTCAGGCCGCCGCCGAAGGTGCCCACCCAGAGGTTCCCGTCGCGGTCCTCGAGCAGGCACGTGATGCGGTCGCTCGTGAGGCCGTCCTTCGTGGTGTAGACGCGCAGGCGTCCATTCTGCAAGGCGCAGAGGCCCTGGTTGTAGGTCCCGATCCAGAGGGTGCCGTCCCGGCCGCGGTGCACGGCGTAGACCACCGGCTCGGGCAGTCCGGGCACGGTCTCGAACCGGCCGCCCGCAAAGCGGCACAGACCGCCGCCGTTGGTCCCGATCCAAAGGTCGCCCGTGATCGGGTCCTCGTAGAGGGTGAGGATGCTGTTGTGGGGAAGGCCCTCCCGGGTCGTGAAATTGGTGAAGACGCCGTCCTTGTACCGGCTCAGACCGCCTCCGTAGGTGCCCGCCCAGACGGCGCCGTCGCGGGTGCCGCAGAGGGACGTGACGTTGTCGAAGACGAGGCCGTCCTTCGAGTCGAGGACCGTGAAGGCGCCGTTCTCCATGCGCAGGAGGCCGCCCCCGTTGGTTCCCGCCCAGAGCGTTCCGGAAGCATCCAGGCAGACGTCGCGGATGTTGTTGCGCACGATGGCGGGGGTGTTCCACTTGTCGAACACGGTGAAGGAGACGCCGTCGAAGCGGACGATGCCCTCCTGGGTGGCGAGCCAGAGGTAGCCCGTGCGGTCCTGGAGGATGGCGGTCACCGAGTTCTGCGGGAGGCCGTCCTCCGAGAGCCACGAGGAGTGGATGTACTGGGTGGGAGCCTTGCGGGGATCCAGCGCCCAGGATGCGGGGACGCAGAAGGCCGCCGCCACAATGGCCGCGGCGACGGGTCTCCAGATCCTCGCGGGCGTCATGGGGAAATCCTAGCACGGGAGGGAGGGAGGGGGAAGGCTGAAAATAATTAGGGACAGCCACCTATTTTGTGAGACGGGAAGCGGGAGACGGAAAAAAGGCGAAAGGCAGAAGGCGAAAGGAAAAGAAAGGGCATTTGGGATTTGGGATTGCGGACTTGAAGACAAGGGCGAAGGGGCATTTGGGACTTGGGATTCGAGATTGCGGATTAGAAAACAAAGGCGAAGGGGCATTTGGAGATTGGGATTTGGGATTGAGAGACAGAGGCAGAAGCGGAACCCGTGGGGCGGGCGCCCTCGCCCGCCGGTCTCCCGACCGGAGCAAAACGTGAGACGGTAGACGAAAGACGCGGGCCTCTGGTGCGGCCGATCCTCGCATCGGCCGAGGAGGGTTCGTAGGGGAGGGTCTCCGCGCCCTCCCCTGAGAAAATAGGTGGCTGTCCCTAATTTCTTTTTTCGGGCAGGAGTTCGAAGGTGTACATGACGCCGAGGGTGGGGGCGGTG
>JBFMHB010000112.1 GCA_040752915.1 Acidobacteriota bacterium | reverse complement strand
GACTCCCTCGGACCCAGATCGAGGAACTCGACGCCCACCTCGTACCCGTCGCTTCCCCGAAAGAACTCGTACACCACCCGAGCCGTCGTGACCACGGTGCCTCCCTGCCCCGCGTCGATCTCCAGCCCCACGAGGGTTCCCGCGCCCAGGGACTCGGGGTGGAAGAACATGCACCCCCCGAGACCCAGCACGCGGGTGCTCGACAGGCCCATCAGCCCTTCCGGGTCCAGGCGCGATACCCGGATGGACCTTTCGGACCGGATGCGGGGAAATCGCCGCGAGTTCTTCACCTCTCCGTTCATCGAGTCCTCGGTTGTCTACGAATCAAATGTAGACCCGTTTCACACCGAAACGCAAGACCGGGATCGGTGGAGAGGGGCTCTTCAGGCGCCCTTGGGTTTTCGCAGGGCCGCCACGGAGCGGAGCCCGGAGGCGGCCCGCTCCACGTGTTCGGAGGTGTTGAAAGGCCCGAAGGAGAATCGGACGGTGCCGCGCGGCGAGGTTCCCATGTGCTCGTGAACCAGGGGCGCGCACTGGAGGCCGGTTCGGGTGACGATTCCGTGGTCCACGTCCAGGAAGGTTCCCACGTCGGAGGGGTCGAACCCCTCCAGCGTCACGGAGCATGTGGCCACCCTTCGGTCGAGGCGCGAGGTCCCGCAGAGGCGCAGGCCCGGGATGTCGCGGACGGCGTCCTGGAAGGAGGCGAGCAAGCCCATTTCGTGGCGGTGGATGGACTCGAGCCCGCGTTCCAGGATCCACTCCACTCCGGCGCGGAGGCCCGCGATGCCCGCCAGATTGAGCGTGCCGGCCTCCAGCCTGTAAGGGTACTCCTCCAGGTGGTACGGGTACGCGCTCTTGACCCCCGTGCCGCCCCAGAGGGTTCCCTCGATGCGCGCTCCGTCCGCCACGCAGATCCCCCCCGTGCCCGTGGGGCCGAAAAGCCCCTTGTGGCCGGTGAAGGAGAGGAAGGAGATGTGGCAGGTCTCCATGTCGATGGGGAGGACGCCCGCCGTCTGGGCCGTGTCCACGGCAAAGGGGACTTCCTTCTCGGCGCAGATCCGGCCGATGGCCTCGATGTCCTGCACCGCCCCCGTCACGTTGGAGGCGTGGTTGACGATCACGAGACGGGTATTCGGACGAATCGCCTTGCGCACGTCGTCCGGGTCCACGTACCCTTCGCCGTCGGGACGGATGAAGTCGGCCTCCACCCCCGTCTTCTGGAGATGGTGGATGGGGCGGAGTACGGAGTTGTGCTCCATCCACGTGGAGACCACGTGATCTCCGGGGCTCAGCGTACCCTTGAGGATCAGGTTGAGGGCGCCTGTGGCGTTCAGGGTGAAAACGAGCCGGTCCGGGTCCTTTCGGATTCCTCTGGACTTGAGGGAGGGATTGAACAGATCCGAGAGCTTCTCGCGGGTCCCCCGAACCATCTCCTCGGCCGCCAAAGCCAGATCGCACCCCGTCCGGCCGGGATTGACGCCGTAGTTTCGATAGAAGCTCCCCATCTTTTGATGGACCGCCTCGGGCTTGGGAAAGGTCGTGGCGGCGTTGTCCAGGTATACGAGGTCATCCATCTCCAGAGCCCCCTGAGGGTGGGGTCCGCCGGGCGGACCGGAGGGCGCAGTCTACGGGGAATCGCCCACCCGGACCACAGGCGGGGAGGGAGAAGGCCGGTCTTGGGTGAAATCCACCAAGCCGCGGGAAGGCTCAGGACCCCGGAGGATCGGTTTTCTGGGCGGCTTTCCACTCGGCGGCGAACCGAGCGGTCAGTCGCTCCACGAAGCCGAAGATGTCCCGCTCCGTGCGACAGGGCGACCAGTCCTTGACCCACCAAATGGGGCGGCCCTCGCGGCGGAGGACCAGGCTCCCCTGGCAGGTGGGCTGGCTGCCTTCGGAGGAGTCCAGGCGCATCTTCAGGACTTCTTCCCCGAAGCCGTTGCACAGGGGGCGGTTCGGCATCACGCCCTCGTCCACGAGATCGCCCCCGCACCGGAGGGAAATCTCCAGCAGGTCCACATTCCCCAACCGGGGGACCACCGCGGGCCCTCCCTCCCTGCGGAGGACGGAGGCCGCGTGCCGCTCGATGGGCGCGGACTCAGAAGAGACGGCCACGCAGGCGACCTGCCGCAAGGCCGAAAGGTGTGCTTCATTCGAATCGCCCACCGCGGACCGGGGTCTCCCGGCACCGGCGCAGGCGGCGAGCAGAAAAGTCCCTCCCGTCACGGCGAGGACCCGCGCAGGAAGGGACCAGCGGGCTGGGGTTCGAACCATGGCGCCCCCTCCTTGGCCAAAGTATAAGGCCACCCGACAGGACGCGCCAACTCACGCGGGAGCGGCGGGCTCCCGGCGGAGTCGGCTCCTGGAGAAGCCGTAGGCGAAATACAGGGCCAATCCCGCCAGGAGCCAGACGCCGAAGCGGATCCACGCGGTGAGGGGAAGGCCCAGCATGAGGTAGAGGCAGGCGGCCATTCCGAGAAGAGGGACAACAGGGACGAAGGGGGTCCGGAAGGGGCGCGGCCGCAGAGGGTCCCTGTACCTCAGAACGAGAATCCCCGCGCAAACGATGAAGAAGGCCGAGAGGGTTCCGATGTTGCAGAGGTCCGCCATTTCGTCCAGGCTGGCGAAACACGCGGTCCCGCCCACGAACAATCCCGACAGCAGCGTCGTGACGTGGGGCGTCTTGTAGCGGGGATGGACCCTCGCGAAGGCCGGCGGAAGGAGGCCGTCGCGGGCCATGGAAAAGAAGATCCGCGGCTGGCCCAGTTGAAATACGAGGAGCACGGCCGTATGGGCGATCACCGACCCGAAGGCCACGATGCCCGCGGCCCAGTCCATCTGGACGCCCCGCATGGCCACGGAGAGCGGCTCCGCCGTATTCAGCAGGTTCCAGGGGACCATCCCCGTCAGCACCGCCGCCACGACGATGTAGATCACCGTGCAGACGGCGAGGGAGCCGAGGATTCCGATGGGGAGGTCCCGTTCGGGGCGGCGGCACTCCTCCGCCGCCGTCGAGACGGCGTCAAAGCCGATGTAGGCGAAGAAAATGACGGCGGCGCCCGCCTGGATGCCCGACCAGCCGTTGGGCGCGAAGGGGTGCCAGTTCTCCGGGCGAACGTAGGCCAGCCCCACGAAGACGAAGAAACCCAGCACGAGGAGCTTGATGCCCACCATGACCGCGTTGAAGCGGGCGCTCTCGCGGATGCCCAGCACGAGGATCGTCGTCAGGAAGGCGACGATGAAAAAGGCGGGGAGGTTGAAGGCGATGGGAACCCCCAGGATTCTCGGGGCCTGGGCGAGGATTTCGGGGGTGTGGAGCGCCGTTCTGAGGTCCGTGGCCAGCCACCGGGGAAACTCCAGCCCGAAGCCCCGGAGCAGTTCACAGAAGTAGCCCGACCAGGAGACGGCGACGGCCACGTTGCCCACCGCGTATTCGAGGATGAGGTCCCACCCGATGATCCAGGCCACGAGTTCGCCCAGCGTGGCGTAGGCGTATGTGTAGGCGCTTCCGGAGATGGGAACGACGCTGGCGAACTCGGCGTAGCAGAGGCCCGCGAAAGCGCAGCACAGGCCGGTGATGAGAAAGGAAACGACGATGGCCGGACCGGCCCCGGGGCGGGCGGCGTCGCCCGCCGCGGCCGTTCCGACGAGGGCGAAGATCCCCGCGCCGATGACCCCGCCGATCCCGAGGGCGACGAGATCCATGGGGCCCAGCACGCGCTTGAGACGGTGGGCGTTGGTCTCCGCCTCGGCTTTGAGCCGCGCCGCGTCCTTTGTGCGAAAAAGCCCCCCGAGAAACGCCATGGCGGAAAGGGTAGCGCCGCCGGCCGGCCCGCCGCAAGGGCCGGACTCGGCGCGCCCGGCGAAACGCGATGGGGACCGATTGCCTTTCCCGGCGAGCCGGATTACCCTGTACCCATAGGCCAGGCGAGGATTCAAGTTCGGGCGGACAGCAGCGCCGAGGGGAGGGCGTCCCATGTCAGGCATTCGTGTTGCTTCGGTCGGGCTCCTCTTTGCGGTTCTGGCGTCGTGGTGCGCGGGGGATGTCCGCGCCCAGGGCCAGGCCTTCGGATGGGGAGAGGATCATTACGGTCAGCTCGGCGAGGCGGTGCTGTCGCGACCGACCCTGGAGGCGGTAGAGGGCCTTTCGGGCGTCCAGGACGTGTCCGCGGGTCAGAATTATGGAGCGGCCCTTCTCACCGACGGGACCGTATGGGCCTGGGGGGACAACAGCTGTGGTCAGGTCTCGCCCGGAGACTATCGCAGCCGAGCCGTTCCCCGTCCCGTGCCCGGGGTGCCCCAGGCGTCTGGATTGGCCTGTGGACCGATCCACGTCCTGGCCCTGGCCGTCGATGGGACCGTATGGGCCTGGGGAGCCAATTGGTGGGGCGGGCTCGGGGACGGCACGGTGGATTGGAGAAACGATATCGTGAAGTGCCTCGGCCTCTCCGGTGTGACCGCCGTGGCCGCCGGGTATGGATCCAGCTATGCGCTCAAGAGCGACGGAACGGTCTGGTCGTGGGGGTACAACGGCAACGGCCAGCTTGGGGACGGAACCACCGTCGATCGGTGGACCCCCGCCCCCGTGCCCGGGCTCTCGGGCGTCGTCGCCATCGCCGCCGGACTGAACCACGTTTTGGCCTTGAAGTCGGACGGTACGATCTGGGCCTGGGGTCACAACGAGTACGGCCAACTGGGAGACGGGACCACCACCAACCGATCGACTCCCGTCCAAGTGGCGGCCTTCACCGGAGGAACCGGCCTGGCCGCGGGAGACAACCACAGCCTGGCCCTCAAGTCCGACGGGACCGTCTGGTCCTGGGGAGACGGCAACAACGGGCAATTGGGCCTCGGGTATTCGGCGTACCAAACCTCCTTGGCCACGCAAATTCCCGGGCTTTCCGGCTGCGCATCGGTGTGGGCGGGCGGGAATCGGAGTTTCGTGCGGAAAAGCGACGCCTCCTGGGTGGGATTCGGGTCCAACCCCTTCGGCGAGTTGGGCATCGGTCCGACGGGAGGGGAGTATTTTCCCCTCCCGCTGGCGCCTTTCACTGGGGCGGCTCGAGTGGCCTCGGGTTCGGACTTCACCCTCCTTCTGGGGGCAGGGGGGACGGTTCAGACCGTTGGCCGCGACTTCCAGGGCCAGTGCGCCTCGGGCCGGGAGTTGGCGCCCGCCTGGCCGGTGACGGTGACCGGGATCTCCGACGCGGTGAAGGTGAGCGGGGGCGACTACTTCAGCCTTTTCCTTCGGAACGGGGGGACGGTGTGGACCTGCGGATACGGAGGGAGCGGCTCCCTGGGGAACGGCGCCTGGGAGAACCACGGCACGCCGGTGCAAGTCTCCGGCCTGACCTCCGCGGCGTCGGTG
>JBFMHB010000111.1 GCA_040752915.1 Acidobacteriota bacterium | reverse complement strand
AGCGGCCCTTGCTTGCAAGGGCCGGCCTTTCGGCCGATGCGAGCATCGGCCGCTACGCAGGTCCGCCTCTGCCGTCTCGCGTCTCACGTTCTGCACCAGGCGGAGAGCATGAAGGGGGCGCCGGTGACCCGGCGCCCCCGAGGTGTTTCCTGGAAACCCGTTTACCAGCCGAGCATGGCCTGCAAGATGATGCGGTTTTCCTTGTACGTATAGGGCCGGTGGACGCCCGCCACGTCGTAGTAGCGGATGTTGCTGTTGCGGTCCTCGTACTGGTAGTTGGCGCGCAGGCTGAACTGCTTGGTCAGGTGGAAGCCCAGCTCTCCGTAGAGTCGGCTGATCTTGTCCTTGCGGTCCTGGCCCTGGGTCAGGAAGAACTCCAGGTTGGTGGGCATTCCCGTGCCGAAGACGTCGGCCCGGACATTCTCGGGGTAGGCGTTCTCCTGGTAGAGGTAGCCCGCGGTCCAGAAGAAATACCGGGACACCTGCTGCTGCAGCTGGAACCGGCCCGAGGTGGCCGTGTAGTAGTTGTTCACGTTGTAGGCGGACTGGTAGGCCTTCCGGCCCAGGAGCAGGTCCACCTTGAAGGCCTCCACGGGCTGCCAGCCAAGGCCCACGTCCGCCACGAGGCCGTCGAACTCGGAGAAGTCGTTGTCCTTGAAGCTCATGGTGCTGTAGCCGACCTTGGCGAAGCCGGAGAAGGACTCCTTGTGGGCGCCCTCCCAGCCGGTCATGAGCGTCCACTGGGAGTACTTCTTGTTGAGGTTCGTGTAGAGGAAGAGGTCCGCGGGCTTCTCCTTCGGGTCGCTGGCCACGTACTCCAGGGTGGAGACCCACGCGCTGGCCGGGCTCAGGGAGCGCTTCCACTTCAGGCCGCCGCCCACCTGGTCGTAGTTGTAGAAGGGGCGCGCCTCGTTGTCCTCGGTGAAGCGGACCGTGTTGTAGGTGCCGAAGAGCCCCAGGGTGTCGAGCTGGGTCACGGGCATCTCGTAGCCGAGCTCCACCTGGTTGCGCCGGAAGGGCACGTCACCGAAGACGCGCTCGTAGCCGGGGTCGAACTCCAGCACTTCCTGGACGCCCCGGATGAAGTGGTTGTTGAAGGTGAACTTCCCGCCCTTGCCGGCGCTGAAGTTGCTCTTGAAATCCACGTTGTAGCTGTTGTGCGAACTCAGGTCGAAGTCCTGGTAGTCCTTGTACTGGTACCCGAGGTCCAGCCGGACGTAGCTCTCCTGGAAGGGAAACTCGAAGCCGAGGGTGGGCCGGAACAGCCAGTAGCTGTCGCTCACCTCGCCCAGGGGCATCGAGCCGTCCTGGAGAAAGACGTTGTCGGTGTGAGAGTAGACCGCCTCCACCGACGGGTAGAAGATCGCGTTCCCCATGGGAATTCCCTCGCCCGCCCAGAGTCCGACGGACATCAGGGAGAGCGCCGCTACAGCCAAAATCGTCTTTTTCATGCTCACAACCCCCAAAGGGTACACGTCGCAACTTGCCTGTTACCTTATAACATACCCATCCGGCGACCACAAGTCAAGGGTCCGTCTCAATGTTTCTTGGATAACCTGTTGCGGAATCTGCACAATTATCGGGCACCCCCACGCCTCAGAGTTATGGAAACCCCACCCGAGACACGATTTCCCAGCACAATCATTAGGTATGTACGCCACGCGACGGCACTCTATTCCCTGGACCCCAGGCCGAGCCGCTCGCCCCCCCACCGGAGGAGCTTCCACCCCTGGTCCCCCCAGCGATACGGGTACAGGAGGAGGACCGGCCAGCGCCCCTTCTCGGGGTACCGCTCCCTCAGGTAGGCCCGGGAGGGCACCGCGATGCGCCAGGCGGCCTTCAGCGCCGAGGCCGGCCCCGGACCGTGCCAGAGCCGGCCGAGCAGGCGCTGGGTCAGCGCCGAGCGGGGCGAGAGGCCGAGGACCGCGCCCTTCTCGGCCCCGGAGAGAGCGGAAAGCACCCCCTCAGGCGCCGAAACGCCCAAGGCCGCCTCGAGGGCCCTCAGGCCCACAACCACGGCCCCCGAGAAGCCCGAGGCCCTCGAGAGATCCACGAGGCGGTTCCAGTCGAAGGCTAGCCCTTCCCTTTCCAGGACGGCCCGAAGGTCGAAGGCCACCCCGGCCTTGGGAGGCTCCCCCGCGTGCTGGTCCCAAATGTGGGCGCAAAGGTGCACCACGAGCGCCTCGGGAGCCAGCCCCTCCAGAGCAAGGCCCCGCCACGCGTAGGACCGGCGCCCCTCCAAGAGACGGACCGCCCCCCCCGCCCAGCGCGAATCCCGCGGCGAGACCACCAGGGCCCCGTGGACCTCCACCGGAAAGCCCGTGCCCGGCGCGTGGAGGTCCGGCAGGTGCTGGCTCAGGACCCATTCGTCCATGGGGATGCCCTGTTTCCCGGGCCGGAAGCCGGCCTTTTCCAGGAGGCCGAAGGCGCTCTCCGCCTCCGTCGTAGACGGGAAGAGCACGTCGAGGTCCGTCAGGGGCCGCAGGTGCGGCTCCGGGTAGTACCGGAGGGCCAGGTCCGCCCCCTTGAGGAGAACCGGCCTCAGCCCCGCCCCGGCGAAGAGGCCCAGGACTTTGGCGATCTCCTCCCAGGCCCCCGTCCACCCCGCACGGTAGGCCGTCATGCGGGCCTCGGCCGCCCTCCGCGCCCCTTCGGGCAGGGTCTCCAGCGTCCCGGCCTCCCGCCACGCCCGGTAGGCCAGCGGGAAGAGGCCGTTACCCTGGAGGTCCCGCAGGAACGCCTCCCAAGTCTCCGCGTCCCCCGCCCATTCCCCCGCCGAGCCCGGCCGCTCCACCGCCCCGATCAACCGGGGCCAGTGAGGGGGGAGGGAGGTTCTTCGGGACGCCAAGTCCTTGTGGGAGGCGTCGCCAGACGCCGATCTTATCGTCATTCGGGACTCTTGAAGCGATAAGGCCACGCTTCAGGGACGTTGACCAGCCCTGCACGAACTGGATTCTGCAGGATGTACGTCAAAATGTCTCGCAGGTCATCCTCGGACCGGATGGCATGCTCGTAGTAACCCTCCTGCCAGAAGGACCCCGCACCCCCCAAGAAGGTTGTTGATCCTCCTGCCCGTAAATTTCGAGAACGAGGCCATCTCCTGAGCCAAGGATCCTCTATTCAGGCGCAGGAGCAGATGAAAGTGGTCGGGCATGAGAACGAAGCCGTGAACGTCCCAGGACATTTTCTCTCTCCGATGATGCATTGCGTCCATGATGATTCTTGCGGCCTCGGGGCCGAACAGGGAGGTCGGATGAAAAGCCGGCCATCGGCCCTCGGTGCATTTCATGATGGCGTAACATATGCCTGGTGCATCGTACCGCCCTTTTCGAAGAGAAACGGAATGCGGACAGGTCAACTTTCAGAACCTACTTGGGATGAGTACGCCCCACTGGATGGAGATCGGCGTCTGGCGACGCCTCCCACAGACCCGGGACGCCGCCCGCCCGCTCCCACTCCTCCACCAGGGCGCGGCGGAACTGGGCGAAGGTCCACCCGCGGCCGCGGGCTTTCCAGTACTCCCCGGCGATGGCTTCGGCGGCGCCGGGGAAGCGGGAGAGGACGGCCTCGGCGCGGGGCCCCAGGGCGTCGAGGATCCGCCCGTCGAGGATCCCCTCCCTGAGCGCTTCGAAGGGGACGGTGTCCAGGCGCCCTCCCCGGCCGTCGGGGGCCGCGAGGGCGTCGTGGCGGATGATGGGGCCGGCCCAATCGTCGGCGGTGCCTTCCCTCGACGGCGCGTGGCAGAAGACCCACAATCCCGACAGGCCCGGGGCGCGACAGAGAAGCCCCGCCCAGACCCGGTTGAAGAAGGGGTCCTCCCGCAGGCCCTGGACGTACACGTACCGCTTCGGAGCGGGCAGGCCGGGCGCCGCCCGCACCAGGTTGGGCGGAACGGAAACCCCGTCGAGGAGGGAGGCCAGCCTGAGCGAGTTGGGCCAAGCCAGGGCCGCCCAGGGCTTGAGGCCCCGGGCGCGCAGGGCGGCCGCGCGGGTCCTGGCCGCCTCCACGGCCCCAACCGAGGCGGGCTCGTCGCAGGCGTACCCCCAGGCGGTCTCCCCCTCGGGCACGGCCTCGGGGCGGAGCGCCCAGGTCCCGTCCACGCCCGAAGCCTCCGCCGCCTTCTGGAAGCGGCGCCACCCCTCGGCCTCCGAGGCGGGGCAGGTGGCCGCCGTGATCCCGTGGGCCGCCAGGTTCAAGAGGTCCGCCTCCCAGCGGGAGGGCTCCTTCTCCAGGTAATACACCGCCGCCAACCTCGACGGCGGCGGCAGGGCCGGAGCCGCGGTCACCCTCCAGGGGATCGTGCCCAGGAGATGACCGTCGCGGAAGATCTTCAACGGGACCGTGATGTCCCCGTTGGAGCGAGGAGGCGCTTGCCCTTGCCTTAACCGGGGAATCCGCCCCCGCACGTAGAGGCGCAAGGGTTCGCCGGCCGGATCGAAGCCCTCCGGGGGCTGGGGAAAGAGGCGGTCCCCCACCAGCACGTCGCCCATCCCCGCCGCCACCCGGACAGGGAAAATCGCGTCGATCTCCTCGCGGGTCCCCGACTGCCACCAGAAGTCCACGCGGAACACCTCGACGCCCTCGAACCCCGGTCCCGCCTCGGCGCGCACCCGGCCTTCCCCCGGCGGTACCTCCAGCCAGGCCGTCACCATCTCCCCGGAGGGCGCGGCGTCCTCGCAGGCCGAGGCGCCTTCCCCCGGAGGGATCCAGGGCCGCGTGTCGTAGGGAGCCAAGGCCCTGGGCCCCGTCTCCGCCTTCGGGGGATCGGGAGCGGGGCGCAGGTCCCGCCCCTCGCCGCCCCAGCGCCACGAGGCGGGCCCCGGCGAGGAGTGGCCGAGGGATTCCTGGGCATGGCGGCCGCCGCGGATCTTGCGGCCCCGCAGAACCTCCACGCGGAGCGGGGATCCGGGGCCCTTGAGCCAGGGCAGGAGCCACTCCCCGGTCCAGGTGGCCCCGAAGAGGCGGTCCGCGCCCTCCCAGGGCGGCGCGGAGACCGGCAGACCGTCCCCGCTCAGAACCGTCCGGTAACCCCCCGGGGCCAAAACGAAAAGAGCCGCCGATTCCGGCGGCCCCACGCGTACGGCCATCCAGTCCCCCAGAACCACCTCCTCGGGAGGCGTCCATGGCAGGGGTCGCAAGAGTCCCGCCCCGCGGTCCGGCTCGGTGGACAGGAGCGCCACGTAGAGGCCGCCGGGGCAGGCCAGGGCGTAGGCCCGGACGGACCCGTCCGGGGCCCCCGTCACGGCATCGTAGACGGGCAGGGCGTCCGCCCCGAAGAGGAAGGCCTCCCGAGGGTCCCCGTCCACCGTCACGGCCCAAGGCGCGGCCGGCAGGGTGATTTCTTCCGCCGCAGTCGCCAGCGAGCAGACCAGAAGCCCTAAAGCCAATCCAAGACGACGCTTCATGCCCTCGAGATCCCTCCCGGAAGCCCCTCGGCCCATGCGAGCGTCGGCCGCTACAAGGTTCTGTGGCGCGGCCGCCCTCGGCTTCTGTGGCGCGGCCGCCCCCGGCCGCGACCCCTCAGCATACCCTTGGCGGGCGAGGCGCCCGCCCCACAGGTTCATGGGGGTTTGTGGCGCGGATGCCCCCGGCCGCGACCCCTCAGCATGCCCTTGGCGGGCGAGGCGCCCGCCCCACAGGTTCATGGGGGTTTGTGGCGCGGATGCCCCCGGCCGCGACCCCTCAGCATGCCCTTGGCGGGCGAGGCGCCCGCCCCACAGGTTCATGGGGGTTTG
>JBFMHB010000110.1 GCA_040752915.1 Acidobacteriota bacterium | reverse complement strand
GGGAAGATTCTTACGTGAGGCAACAGGTCCCCACCTCTTGCGGGCCGGCCCCGAATCGTCTAATGTATTCAGTATGAAGGGCTACTGTGCAGGGTGACGGGCCGTGGATGAGATCCTGGTTCTCGGTTTTTGTCTGACAGGCTTTTCGCTCATCGCTCTCCTGCTCTGGCTTCACCCACGAAAGGGACCCGTGGGTGTGGTCTGGCCCTTCGTGCGCGAGCACGCCTTTTCCACCCATGCGCTTTTTTACCTTTTGACCGTCGTCGGAATCATCCTTTTGGACATTCTGGAAACCCGGTTCGACCCGCAGATCACGAGCTACCTTGGCTGGGATTTCACGTCCCTTTTCCTCCGGATCGAGGGTTCCACCGCAGCGCTCTTTCAACTCGTCCAGTTTCCCGCCCTCACCTATGCCCTGTCGGTGATCTACCTGTACGTGTTTCCGGTCCTGGGCGTGGTGGCGGTCCTCTCCGCCTATGCGGGCGGGGAGAGGACCCTTGGGAGGAAGATTTTCTGGGGCACCCTTTTCAACTACCTCCTGATCCTGCCCTTCTACATCCTGGTGCCCGTCTCCGAACGGTGGGCTTCCGGAGACGGATCCGTGAGCCTGCTCATGAACACGATCTCGCCGGTCCTCATCGAGGGGCTCAGGCCCCTGAGCGGGCTGAACAATTGCTTCCCCTCCTTTCACACGTCCCTGGCCGTCACGTACGCGCTCCTGATCACCGAGAGCGCCAACCGCAGGCTGAGGAGGACCATGCTCGTCCTGGCGGCCCTGGTGGTTTACTCCACGCTCTACCTGGGCTTCCACTGGGTCCTGGACTCCATTGGCGGCGTCCTCTTTGCGGCGGCGTGCACCGTCCTGGCGACTTACGCGGTGGAGAACTACCCGCTCGAGATGGCCTTCCTTCGCAGCCGACGATGAGGCCGACAAGCCTGGTGGCCTCCTTCGGCTTGGGGACGGGGCACCACAGGGTCGCCGAGACGCTTCGGAGGAACCTGGAGGCCCGTGGGCACCAGGCTTCGGTATCGCGTCTGGAAGACTGGGTCCCGCGCGAATACGACTGGCTCTTTCGCAAGGGATACCTGACCCTGGTGATGAAGTTCCCCCGGGGATGGGACTTCCTCTACAGCTCCCCTTACTTTGCCTCGCGGGGCCGCCTCGCCTCCGCCCCCCTGGCGGGCCGCGCCGTCCGCCGCTTCGAGCGGGAGTCGGAGGGAGCCGACCTGGTGGTCGCGACGCAGATCAACGCCATGGAAATCGCGGCCGACCTCAAGGCCACGGGAAGGGCGGGGTTCCGGCTGGCGGTGGTCCTCACGGACTACGACGGCTATCCGCTCTGGGTCCGTCCGGAGGTGGATCTCTATCTGCTCCCCCACGAAGACCTGGCCGTGGCCTTCCGGGCGCGCGGGGTGCCGGAAGACCGTCTCGCGGTCACAGGGATCCCCATCGCGCCGGGGTTCGAGGACATGGTTCCGGACCGAACGGCCCTCATGGAGCTGGGGCTGGACGCGGAGCTCCCGACGGCGCTCGTGGTCGGGGGCGGAGTGGGGGCCGGCCCCCTCCGAGAGGCCGTCCAGGCGGCCCTGGGGCTGCCCCGATGGAATGTGATCCTGGTGTGCGGGCTGAACGAAACCCTGCGTCGGTCCATGATTCCGGATGCCCAGGCCCACCCCGAGCGACTCCGGGTTCTGGGCTACCGGACCGACCTGCCCCAACTCCTCGCCGCGGCGGACGTCCTGATCACAAAAGGGGGCGGACTCACGCTCACGGAGGCCCTCGCGGCGGGAAAGCGGGCGGTGGTGCTGCCCAGCCTGCCGGGACAGGAAAGGGCGAACATCGCGTTCATGGAAACGCGGAGCTGGATCACGGTTTGCCCCGACGTGGGTGGGATTTCCAGATACATGGAGGCCGCTCTGGCCGCAGGTCCAGGCCCCCGGCCCCTCCCTCCCCGGGCCTCCGAAACGGCAACCGCCCTCCTGGATGGCCTGGCGCGGCGGATGGGATCCGGAGGAGGCGGGCGCGGGCTCGGAGACTTGCGCCGCGTGTGAGTCGATTTGGAAGGCCGCCTCGCGGTTTACGGTCTCCTGGAGGCGTCCAGCATTTCCCGCACCAGGGCGCCGGCGTCGTAGTATTTGTCGAGGGCCTCGAGGATCCCCCGGATATCCACGGCCACGCATCGAGCCTGGCGCTCGTCGTAGACGAAGGCGTTGGGGTGGCTCGCGTCGTTCCCATCGAAGACAAGGCCCACGAGGCTTCCGTCCTTCGCCACGACGGGGCTTCCCGAGTTCCCGCCGGTGATGTCGGCCGTGCAGACGAAATTCAGCGGCGTCTCGAGCCGAACCGAAGCCCGCCTTTCCCTTTGGCGGTTCGTGAGCGCAAAGTCGTCCCGGTCGCCGAACGAATAAGCGCGGTCGTACAGACCGTAGAAAGTCGTGAAGGGGGGCACGAGGGTGGAGGCGAAGGGGTAGCCGGATACGGTTCCAAAGGCCAGGCGCAGCGTTCCCGTGGCGTCCGAATAGGACTTGTCGCCATACACGGCGAAGCCCGCCTGGGCGATGCGCGCGTAGGCCTCTTCCTCGACCGCCGCCACGTGTTCGTCGTAGCGGCGTTCCACGTCCCGAATAAAGGGGTCGGCCCTCCGGGCGAGGCGCAGAAGGGGGTCCTCACAGGCGGCGATGCCCCTTCCGGCGTCCTTGAGCAGTTCCCGGCGGAAGGCGGTATCCCCCAGGCGGGTGCCGGACAGGGCTTCCCTCGCCGCCTCGCGGGGCGTCTTGCCTTCCAGCAGGGTCTTTACGTAGGGATCATCGGCCCCGAAGGTCTCCAGGAGCCGCTCCAGGTCGTCGGCGAGAAACACCTCTTCCAGGTCGGTGTAGGTGGGGGAGGGGCTGGAGAGGCGGCGGAGCACCCCGGGAAGGTCCGAATCGTGATAGCCTGAAATCCGCTCCGCGTCCGGTTTCCGGATCTCCTCCGCGTATCGCACAAGGGTGAGGGCGTGGGAGGTGAGGCGCCCCCAGCCACCCCCGGGCATGTCGCCCTTCAGGCGTGTCTCCGCCTCGTTCTCGGCGGCCCACGCGTAGGCCCTTTCCAGGTCGCTCCAGGCGGAGCCGAAGCGAGCGCGAAGGGATGGGTCCCCCATGACGGCGGCCTGCAGGTCCGACTCGGCGGACTTCTTCTTGCCCATGAGAATCTCATCCCTCAGCCCCCGGAGTTCTCCCTCCGTGGACTTCAGGGAGTTGGCGAAAAAGTAGAGGTTGGTGCGGGCCCTCCGTGCGGCTTCGGGACTCCTGGCCGAGTAGGCGTTCAAAAGGGCCTGCCGGCGGAGAAGGGCCTCGATTTTCTTGGGGTGCGTCACGTTCTTGAAGTAGTTCAGCCCGGCCACGGTCACAAGGCGGTCCGTGTCCCCAGGATGGCCCGATACGAAGACCAGGTCTCCTTCCCGGCAACCGTCCGGGTTGACGGGGAGATAGTGCTCGATGCGGGCGGGACGTCCACCCTCGTAGGCGCGGAGGAAGGCCAGGTCCAGGTCGAACCGCGGATAGGTGAAGTTGTCGTGGTCGCCTCCGAAGAAGGCGGCCTGCAACTCGGGCGCGAAGACCAGACGGACGTCCGTGTACTCCTTGTACCGATACAGGTGGTGGCGCGCTCCCCCGAAGAGGGCGACCACCTCCCCCTCAAGGCCCGTGGTTCGCCTGCACTCCAACTCCATGGCGGCGGCGGCGGCGTTCCGTTTCTTCAAGGCGTCGGCTGGACTCGAGGCGCCCGCGCACGCGGCCTCGATCCGCGAGGTGACATCCTCGATGGAAACCAGAACCCGGATCGTGAGACCGGGGATCGGGATCTCCTTGTCACGGGTGGGGGCGTAGAAGCCGTCCCGAACGTAGTTGTTCTCGGGCGAGGAGAGACGTTGCACGGATCCCAGGGCCACGTGGTGATTGGTCAGGATGAGCCCCTCGGGAGAAACAAAGGACGCCGAGGCGTGGATGTTGACCGAGGCCATGCGGAGGCGGTCCAGAAAGGCCGCGTCGGGAACGAAGCCGTACCGCTCCTTCAAGAGGTCCAGCGGAGGCCTCTCGTACAGCCACATTCCCTCGTCCGCCCGGAGAGCCGTCGCGCCCGAAACCGCCGCGATCAGAGCCGCGCAGAACACACCGAATCCGCCAGAGACCCGCCTGCCAAATGTCATGGTTCCTCCCCCACGAGGTGACGGCCCCCGGCAAGGACCGCCGGGGCGCGAAAAAATTTATACGCAAGTGAGCATCGAGAGGTTTCAGCGCGCAGGACGCGGTCACAGGCCCCCGGGCTGGCGCTGTTTCTTCCACAGGGCGAAGGCGGTAGGTTGGCGGAATCGTCCGATGACATCCGAGGCCTCCAGGACGCTGACGAAGGCGTGGGGATCTTCGGAGCGGACTATGTCCCGCAATTCCCGCAACTCGTACCGCGTGATGACGCAAAGGAGGGCGTCCTGCTCCTGGCCGCTGAAGGCGCCCCGGGCCTTCAAGATCGTCACGCCCCGGGCCATTTCGTTCAGAATCCTCCGTTGGATCTCGGCGGGGTGGGCGGAGACGATCAGAACGGCCTTTCGGGGACGGGGAGCCATCATGGCGTCCATGGCCCGCCCCGCCGCGTAGATGGCCACCAGGGTGTACATGGCCCTTTCGGGACTCTCGAGGAGCCCCGAGGCCAGGACAAGCGCCCCGTTGAGAAAGAGCTGCACCTCCCCGACACCCAAACTGAATCGACGGTTCAGGACCACGCCCAGAATGTCGAAGCCTCCGAGGGAGCCCCCCGAGCGGAGCGCCAGCGCCCCGGCGACGCCCCCCAGTGCGCCGCCGAAAATGGCGGCCAGGAGAGGGTCCTGGGTGAGGGGCGGGATGGGCAGATAATCGGCCATGAGCCAGAATCCCACCACCGCCACTGCCGAGAGGGCGGCGAATTTCTTGCCCACGTCCCATGCTCCCAGGAGAAAGATGGGGACGTTGAGAAGAAACACGAGGAGACCGACAGGCCAGTCGAAGAGCGCGTGAGCGAGGAGAGCCAGGCCCGTCACGCCCCCACTCAAGAGCTGGTTCGGGATGAAGAAGGCCTTGACCGCTGCCACGAAGCCCAGGAGGCCGATTCCGAGAAGGGTCCAGCTCCAGAGGGTCGTTCCGGTCCTGCGTGCCCAGAGGCGGATCGCGCGCGCTCGCATGGCTCTGGAGAATACCAGAAACAGGTGCCCGGGGCATCCACGCGGCCGATCTCGGTCCCGGCTCCCTTGCGGGAAAGGACCGCAGGGCCTATATTACCGACGGCACGAAACCCCGGGGGCGAAACGGTTTCGACGGGGATGTGCGGGAGGTGGTCGCGCGCCGAGTTCCGGGCTCTCGTAAAACGACCGGAAAACATCAACTGCCAACGATAACTTGGCTCTGGCGGCGTAAGTCCGCCACGTTCCTGAAGGCTTCGCCCGCGGGCTTTCAGGAACGACGCTAGCGGGATGCTCCGGTTCGGTTCTCCCCGGCCGAAACGGAAAAGACTCAGGGGATAGCGACCCGCCGAATTGCCGGCTCCAGAGGCGGTGAGCGAAGGATCGAGGAACCGGCTACGCGCGTAGACGCTGCCTTGGCCGGCATTTTCGGACGCGGGTTCGACTCCCGCCGCCTCCACCAGCAAACCGAAAGGGAGGGTTACGCCCTCCCTTTTTTCTATGGCCGCCATTGAATTTCGCGGGAGTCGAAGCCGCAGAGGGGACCCTGAGGGCCGCGGGCGAGAGCGCGACCGAAGAGGGAGCGATCGCAAGCCGCGGCCCCAGGGGAGAGGCTGGGGCCGGGAACGCTAGGGCGCGCGTGGAACGCAGCGCCGAGA
>JBFMHB010000109.1 GCA_040752915.1 Acidobacteriota bacterium | reverse complement strand
GGTAGAGCAGCGGATTTGTAATCCGTTGGTTGGAGGTTCAAGTCCTCTCATCGGCTCCAAAGGGCCGGGAAACAAAACCCGACCTTGGCCGCGATGACCGGAAGCCGGGCCGAAGGCCCACAGACTCCTGGTGGAGGGGTTCCCGAGTGGCCAAAGGGAGCAGACTGTAAATCTGCCGGCCGAGCGCCTACGTAGGTTCGAATCCTACCCCCTCCACCACTTATTCGACGGCAAGCGGATGTCCCCCCTTTGGGGGAGTCCGGTGAGAACGGGCGGGTGTAGCTCAGCTGGTAGAGCATCAGCCTTCCAAGCTGAGGGTCGCGGGTTCGAATCCCGTCGCCCGCTCCAAGAAGACGGAAACGGGAAACACGGACACAGAGAAACAGTTGAGGAAAGGAGCGAGGGAAAAGGGATTCGAAGGGTGGGAGACGGCGTAGGCCCGCGGCGAGAACGAGAGCGAGGAGCGAGCGTTCGAAGCGGGGCGGGGCAAGCCGAGGGACCCACCCCGGGAACCGTAGGGGCGCTTGGGACGGAGCGAACGGACTCCGACGTGAGCGAGGCCCCTAGCGCCCGTAGGTTCGAATCCCGTCGCCCGCTCCAATACCGAAGCAGGAGAGGACGTCAGTCGGTGAGCAGGGGAGAATTCGAGCCGGGCGGCGAATCGGGAGCATCTTCCCTCCTGACCCACCCACGGACTCACCTGCTCTCGGCGAAAGGGCCCGCGTAGCTCAGTCGGTAGAGCGCGTCCTTGGTAAGGACGAGGTCACCAGTTCAATTCTGGTCGCGGGCTCCATTTGAGATCGTTTGCAGGACCCGGCCGTCGCCGCGATGGAGGGTCCATTAGGTCGAATGACATCGGCGGAGAAGCGGGCATGGCCAAGGAAAAATTCCAGCGGACCAAGCCTCACGTCAACGTGGGCACCATCGGCCACGTGGACCACGGAAAGACCACCCTGACGGCGGCCATTACCAAGGTCCTCGCCAACCGGGGTCTGGCCAGCTACACCGCCTACGATCAGATCGACAAGGCGCCCGAAGAAAAGGCCCGGGGAATCACCATCAACACGGCCCACGTGGAGTACCAGACGGACACCCGCCACTACGCCCACGTGGACTGCCCGGGACACGCCGACTACGTGAAGAACATGATCACGGGAGCGGCGCAGATGGACGGGGCCATCCTCGTGGTGTCCGCCGCCGACGGCCCCATGCCGCAGACTCGGGAACACATCCTCCTCGCCCGCCAAGTGGGAGTTCCCACCATTGTCGTCTTCATGAACAAGGTGGACATGGTGGACGACAAGGAGCTTCTGGATCTCGTGGAAATGGAGATCCGCGACCTCCTGACGGCGTACGAGTTCCCCGGGGACGAGGTCCCCGTGGTGAAGGGGTCCGCCCTCCAGGCCCTTCAGTGCGGGTGCGGCGGGCCCGACTGCCCCAAGTGCAAGGCCGTCTTCGACCTGATGGCCGCCTGCGACGCCTACATCCCCCTCCCCGCCCGCCCGGTGGACAAGACCTTCCTCATGCCCATCGAGGACGTCTTCAGCATTTCGGGCCGGGGCACGGTGGTCACGGGCCGCGTGGAGCGGGGCCGGATCCAGGTGGGCCAGGAGGTGGAGGTCGTGGGCCTTCGGGAGACCCAGAGGACCACCGTCACCGGCGTGGAGATGTTCCACAAGATCCTGGAGGAGGGCCAGGCGGGCGACAACGCGGGTCTCCTGCTGAGGGGGATCAAGAAGGAAGACGTGGAGCGCGGCCAGGTCGTGGCCCAGCCGGGCTCCATCACGCCCCACCGCCGGTTCAAGGCGGAGGCCTACATCCTCACCAAGGAAGAGGGCGGCCGGCACACGCCGTTCTTCAAAGGGTACCGGCCCCAGTTCTTTTTCCGGACGACGGACGTGACGGGAGCGGTGGAACTGCCGCAGGACCGGGAGATGGTGATGCCCGGCGACAATGTATCCGTGGAGGTGGGACTGCACACGCCCATCGCCCTCGAGCGGGGGCTGCGCTTCGCCATCCGCGAGGGGGGCAGGACCGTGGGCGCCGGCACCGTCACGGAGATCCTGGAGTAGGACATGCGCGACATCATTCATCTGCAGTGCACGGCGTGCAAGCGCCGCAATTACACCACGACGAAGAACAAGAAAAAGCAGCAGGGGAAGCTGGAGGTGCGGAAGTACTGCCCGTTCTGCCGCTCCCACCAGGCCCACAAAGAGGTGAAGTAGACCTTTGCAGGCGAGTAGCTCAACTGGTAGAGCACCGGTCTCCAAAACCGGGGGTTGGGGGTTCGAGCCCCTCCTCGCCTGCCAGATCAGCAAGGAAGCCGCCTCCGGAAGGCCCGGGGGCGAAGGACGATGGAGGAGGTGACGAGGGGCGAGAAGCCCAAGGGGGTGCCGCCAGGAGTTCCGAGCGAGGGCGCGACCGAGGAGGGAGCGCCCGCAGACGGAAGGCCGGCGGAGGAATCCTTGGGCCGGGAACCGTAGGCCGACGGGAAACGCAGCGAGCGGACTCCGACGCGAGCGAGGCTTCCCGACGGCGCAGGTTCGAGCTCCTCCTCGCCTGCCAGATCAGCAAGGAAGCCGCCTCCGGGGACCCGGGGCGGATGGAAGCAGAGGCGGAGAAAACGGCCAGACGGGGCGGGAGGCGCCAAGCCCTTCGCCCGGGATGCTTACGAAGAAGCGAGTGAGGCGGCCCGTGAAAGTTCTTGAGTGGTTTCAGCGGTTTCCGGCCTTCTTGAAGGACGTCCGGATGGAGGTGAAAAAGACCTCCTTCCCCAGCCGCGCGGAGGTGGTCAACACCACCGCCGTGGTGATCGTCATCGTGGCCATCTTCGGCGTCTATCTCTGGGTGGTGGACCAGGTGGTCTTCAGCGCCCTGAACCGGCTCTTCGCCCTCTTCAAGTGAGTGCCGAACCGATGGCTGAGATGCAGTGGTACATCATCCACACGTACTCGGGCTTCGAAAACCGGGTGAAGGAGAGCCTCCTGAACCGGATCGAGGCCTTCGGGCTGAAGGACCTCTTCGGCGAGGTGATGATCCCCACCGAGAACGTGGTTGAGATCCGCAACGGGAAGAAGCATGTCTCCACGAAGAAGTTCTTCCCGGGATACGTCCTCGTCCAGATGCTCATGACCGACGAGGCCCATCAAGTGGTCGTGAACACGCCCAAGGTGACGGGCTTCGTGAGCAGCGAGGCCCTGAGCCCGGACGAGATGGATCGGGTGCTCGGCCACATGACGAAGGCCACGGAGGCGCCCAAGCCGAAATACACCTTCGAACCGGGCGAGAAGGTCAAGATCATCGAGGGCCCCTTCGCTTCTTTCCAGGGGGTGGTGGACAAGGTCAACGCCGACCACGCCACCCTCACCGTGCTGGTGACCATCTTCGGGCGGTCCACGCCCGTGGAACTCAATTTTCTCCAGGTGGAGAAGCTGTGACGGACCTCCCGGCCGCGAGCGGCCGGTGAGGCAGGGAGAACTCCCGCTATGGCCAAGAAAGTCGTTGCCGAAGTGAAGCTCCAGATCCCGGCCGGAAACGCCAACCCGGCGCCTCCGGTGGGCCCGGCCCTGGGTCAGCACGGCGTGAACATCATGGGCTTCTGCAAGGAGTTCAACGCCAAGACCAAGGGACAGGAAGGGTTCATCATCCCCGTGGTGATCACGGTCTACGCGGACCGCTCCTTCACCTTCATCACCAAGACGCCCCCGGCCTCGGACCTTCTCAAGAAGGCCGCCGGGCTCGCCAAGGGCTCCGGGGAACCCAACAAGAACAAGGTGGGAAGGGTGACGCGCAAGCAGATCGAGGAAATCGCCAAGAGCAAGCTCCCCGACCTGAACACCAAGACCCTCGAAAGCGCCGTCAAGACCATCGCCGGCTCGGCCCGAAGCATGGGCCTGGACATCGTGGACTGAGGAGATCGGGCCATGGCCAAGGTAGGCAAGAAATACAAGGCGGCGGCGGCCCAGGTGGAGCCGCGCGAATACCCGCTCGCCGAAGCGCTTGACCTTCTGCGGAAGATCGCCTTCGCGGGCTTCGACGAGACCGTGGAGATCTCCTTGAACCTGGGAGTGGACCCCAAGTACGCCGACCAGATGGTCCGGGGCACGACGGTCCTCCCCCACGGCCTGGGCAAGAGCGTCCGGGTGCTGGTGGTGGCCCAGGGCGAGAAGGTTCGGGAGGCCGAGGAGGCGGGCGCCGACTTCGCGCTGGGCGAGGAGGCCGTGGCCAAGATCCAGGGCGGTTGGATGGACTTCGATGCCGTGGTGGCCACGCCGGACATGATGAAGGAAGTGGGAAAGCTGGGGAAGGTGCTCGGCCCTCGCGGCCTCATGCCCAACCCAAAGCTCGGCACTGTGACGTTCGACGTGGCCCAGGCCGTCAGAGACCTCAAGGCCGGCAAGGTCGAATTCCGGGTTGACAAGACGGGGATCATCCACTGTCCCGTGGGGAAGAAGTCGTTCGAAGGGGCCAAGCTCCTGGAAAACGCCCAGTCGCTCATCGAGGCGGTCCTCAAGGCCAAGCCCTCGGCGGCCAAGGGCAAGTACGTCAAGAGCGCCTATCTCTCCACCACCATGAGCCCCAGCGTCCGCCTGGACGTGAGCGGTTACTAAGGAGGACGCCGTGAACCGGGCTGAGAAACAGGAAACCATCCGCGAGATCCAGGAAGTCATTCAGCAGAACGGCGCGTTCTACCTGGTGGACTTCAAGGGGCTCAAGGTCAAGGACATCAGCCAGCTGCGCGACCGGATCCGGGAATCCTCCGGCCGCCTGCGCGTCGTGAAGAACACCCTCCTCCGCCAGGCCTCCCAGGGCACCAGCCTTACGGGAGCCAGCGAGTGGATGGAAGGACCGACGGCGCTGGCGTGGTCCGAGAAAGACCCGGTTCCCCTCGCGAAGGTGCTGGTCGCCTTCGCCAAGGAGAACCCGAAACTGAAGGTCAAGGGCGGTGTGGTGGAGGGACAAGCGGTGGATGCCCCGGGCGTCCTGGCCCTCTCCCTCCTCCCCGGACTCGAAGGCGTGCGGGCCCAGCTCATCGGGCTCCTGCAGGCTCCGGCCACGAAGCTGGCCACCCTGCTTCAGACGCCTGGAAGGAACGTGGCGGTCTGCCTGTCCGAGCGTGGCAAGCAGTCCGAAGGTTGATCGGATTGAGTAAGGGGTTTCTGGGTTGAGTCGTTCAAGCCGAGAGCAGGTTGCTCGAGGCCTTTCGCCGCAAGAAGGAGTTTTCCCATGGCCGACCTGAATGTGATCGTCGAACAGCTGAGCGCCCTCACCGTGCTGGAAGCCGCCCAGCTGAGCAAGATGCTCGAAGAGAAGTGGGGCGTCTCCGCCGCCGCCGCGGCCCCCGTCATGATGGCCGCCCCCGGCGCCGCCGCCGCGGCCCCCGTGGAGGAGAAGACCGAGTTCGACGTGATCCTCAAGAACGCGGGCGAGAAGAAGATCAACGTGATCAAGGTCGTCCGCGAGATCACCAGCCTCGGGCTCAAGGAGGCCAAGGACCTGGTCGAGGGGGCGCCCAAGGCCATCAAGGAAGGCGTGAACAAGGAAGAGGCCGAGGCCATCAAGAAGAAGTTCGAGGAGCAGGGCGCGACTGTCGAGATCAAGTAGCGTTCCGCCGGCCACGTCCATTCTGGGCAGGGCGCCATTCCGGCGTGCCCTGCCCGTGTGCCTTTTCCGAACGCGGGGCGGACCCCGCACGTGAAGGGCCGCGATGTCGGACCCGTTCGGTTTGGACTTGAGGAGACGGCCTGATGCCCAAGACAGTTGATGTCGGGAAACGGAAGCGGCTCGAGTTTTCCCGCATCCACACCACCATTCCCATCCCCAATCTGCTGGACCTGCAGCGGGATTCCTACCGCAGGTTCCTGCAGATGGAGTTCCTGCCCGAGGAGCGCGAGAGCGTGGGCCTCCAGGAGGCTTTCCGGTCCGTGTTCCCGATCCGGGACTTCCGGGGGGAGTGCGCCCTCACCTTCGTGGACTACTCCCTGGGCGACTGGGAATGCCGGTGCGGAGCCTTGAAGGGCCTGGAGCACCTGAGACAGACCTGCTCGCACTGCAAGGGACGCATCGTCATCACGGATACCCAGGCGCGGGA
>JBFMHB010000108.1 GCA_040752915.1 Acidobacteriota bacterium | reverse complement strand
GAGGCCCCCCACCCAGAGGACCGCCCGCGAAAGGGCAGGGGGAAGCAGGCCGCGAAGCGGCCGCCGGAGGGGGCCGGCGGAGGCCCCCTCTGGAGAGCGGTCGCGAGGGAGCGCGGTTCGAGCCCCGTCGGTCCCGCCAACTCGGAAAGCGAAGCCCCGGGCGAGGTCCCGGGGTTTCGCCGTTTCAGGGGGGGCGAACCCGCGGCCGGGCGGGGGACGCGGGAGACGCGAAGGGGGGCGTGGTACCCTCGTTGGAAGCAGGGAGGTGAGGCATGGAACCTTGGATGGAGCACCTGCCGGCGGCGGTGACGGTGACGGATGCCCAGGGGCGGATCGTGGCCATGAACGCCCGGGCGGCGGAGGTTTTTGCCGAGGATGGAGGGCTGGCCCTCTTGGGGAGCAGCGTGTTTGATTGCCACCCGGAGCCCGCCCGCACCCGGACCCTCGAATTGTACGCGGAGCGGGCGCCGAACCATTACACGATCGAGAAGGCGGGGGTGCGGAAGATCATCCACCAGTTGCCGTACTTCGACGGGTCGGGCGCCTTCGCGGGCTTCGTGGAGATCTCCATGCCCATTCCCGAGGCGCTTCCCCACTTCGTCCGCACCTGAGGCGGGCGCGGTAAAATGGCCGGGGAGCAGGGAGGGAGATGGCTCGGTACGATGCGGTGATCATCGGCGGCGGCGCCGCGGGACTGGCGGCGGCCCGGGGTTTGGGCCGACTGGGCGCCCGCGTGGCCCTCGTGGAGAAAGAGGCCCTGGGGGGCGACTGCATCGCCTGGGGTTGCGTCCCCAGCAAGGCCTACCTTCACGTGGCCCGCCGGCTGCGGGACGCCCGTGAGGGCGTTGGCCTGGGGGTGGGCGACGGATCCCAGGAATTCGATTTCGGGGCGGCCCGGGCCTTCGTGGCGAGGGTCCAGGCCACGCTGGCCCGGCAGGACACGGAAGAGGTGCTCCGCCAGGCGGGCGTGGAGGTGCGCATCGGTAGCCCTCGCCTCCTCGCGCCGGACCGCGTGGAGGTGGATGGGAAGATTCTGGAAACCCGCCACGTGGTTCTGGCCACGGGGGCCCACGGCGTTCCTCCCCCCATCGAGGGGCTCCCCGACGTGGGTTACCTGGACAGCCGGCGGGCGTTGCAGCTTTCGAGCCTGCCCAAGTCCCTCCTGATTCTGGGTGGCGGCCCCATCGGCATGGAGTTCGCCCAGATGTACCAGCGCATGGGGGTCGCCGTGACGCTGGTGGAGTCCAACCCCCGGCCCCTCCCCCGGGAGGAGCCCGAGGCGGGGGAATACCTCCTGAAACTCCTCGTGGGCGAAGGCGCCCGCTTCCTGGGGGACCGGCGGGCCGTCCGGGCCGTTCGCACGCCATCGGGCAAGGGGCTCGTGCTCCGGGCCAAGGATGGGACCGAGCAGACCGTTGAGGCCGAGGAAATCCTGGTGGCCACGGGACGGTCGCCCAACGTGGAGGGACTTGACCTGGACCGGGTCGGCGTGGCCCACGACGGATCGGGGATCCGCGTCGACCGGGCCATGCGAACGACGGCGCGGGGAATCTGGGCCATCGGGGACTGCAACGGCCTCTACCAGTTCGCCCACATGGCCGAGCACGAGGCCGGGGTATGTGTCCAGAACATCGTGCGAAGCCGCCTTCTCCCGTTTCTCCTTGAGCACATGCACTTCCGTGCCGTGGCCTGGGTCACCTTCACCGATCCCGAGGTGGCCCATTGCGGGCTCACCGAGGCCGAGGCAAAGGAGCGCGGCATCCGCCACCACGTGCTGACCTACGACTTCGACCAACTGGACCGGGCCGTGATCGAAGGCCGACCCGGCGGCCTGGCGAAAGTCCTCACGGATCGGAGGGGTCGGCTCCTCGGCGCCCACATGGTGGGGGCCCACGCGGGAGAGCTCCTCCAGGAACTGGTGCTCGGGGTCCGGAAGGGAATGCGGGTCTCGGACATCTCCCAGACCGTCCACCCCTACCCGACCTTCGTCCAGATGGCCCGCCGGGCCGCCAACGTCTATTACGTTCGAACGGTCTTCGAAAACCCCCGCCGGGTGGCCTTCCTTCGGTGGCTGGGAGGCTTCGGACGCGGGTTCGCGCCGGAAACATGATGTAGGTTGTCCACGAGGCTTCGCCCTTTTCCTCCCTCGATCCAGGGGCGCCGGTCCGTCCTTGGCCGTGCGGTCGCCTCCCATCTTGCGGACCGATGGGACCGTAAGGCGCCGCCTCGCGGCCACAGGCCAGCCCGGGTGTCCTTGGTCCGGAGGCCGTGGCGTGTTTCGCAAAAACGAAGCGGATGCAACTCTTTGATGCGAAATGGATTAATGTGAACGGGTCCGGAAATGTGCTTTCGATTTGAAAGAAAGGGACCTCCCTCGGATTGGGATCAATGGGGCGGCTGGACCTGACAGAGCGGCGCCCTTCGACGGGAGGTCCGGGGGCTTTGGAAATCCCTGAACCCGGCGGAAGGGGCGGCCCGGGGCAGGAACCGGACCCTCATGCGCCTTCTTCAATCTGGAGGGAGAAGGGGCTTCGGCACTCACTTGAAGTTCGCCGGTGGCTTCTCTTCGCCTCGGGCGGACCGAGCGGCCCCATGAAGAAGGAGGGGGGCCCTTCGGCCCCCCTCCGGGAGAATGTCTGGCGTCTGGTAGATCTTATTCGCGGACCACGACCACCTGGTCCGCCTGGGGACCCTTGGTGCCGTCCTTGACCTCGAAGGTCACCCGGTCGCCCTCCTGAAGCTTGCGGAACCCGCTGCCCTGGATGGCGCTGAAGTGGACGAAGACGTCTTTTCCCTCGTCCATGGTGATGAACCCGTAGCCCTTCTTTTCGTCGAACCATTTCACCGTACCGGTAGCCATTGGGACTCCTTGAAAAAATGCTCTCTCCGGGAACCCGCTCGCCGGAGGCGGCAAGGTACCATTCCCCTTGCAACCCTGTCAAGACGCGGCGGGAGTTCGCGTTGACACCCCTCCCTGCCCCCAGTAAGATGAAGGCCCCGCCAGGGGACAGGCACGGCGCTTCGGGAGAAGCGGGCCTCGCGAACGGCCGCGGCGGGTGCCCCCCGAAGGGGCAAAGCCGCCGCGGCGGGGGTGCAGATGAAGCGAAAGAAGCTGTTCGATGCCGCGGGAATCCAGCGATCCCTCGGCCGTCTCGCGCTGGAGGTGGCCGAAAGGCTCCACGGCTGCCAGGATGTCGTCCTCATCGGAATCCACCGCCGCGGCGTGCCGCTGGCTCGCCGGGTGGCCAAGGCCCTCGAAAAGGCGGAGAACATCGTCCTTCCGGTGGGCGCGTTGGACATCAATCTATACCGGGACGATTTTTCCTCCGTGGGGACCGCCCCGGTCCTGCGGGGAACGCAGGTGGAGTTCCCCATCGAGGGGAAAACGGTGATCCTCGTGGACGACGTTCTCTTCACGGGCCGCACCGTCCGGGCGGCCCTGGACGCGCTGGTGGACATCGGCCGGCCCGCCCGGGTCCAGCTGGCGGTCCTCGTGGACCGAGGCCACCGGGAACTGCCCATTCAGGCCGACTACGTGGGCCTCTCCCTCAGCACCCGAAGGGAGGACCACGTGGAACTTCGGCTCAAGGAGATCGACGGGGAGGATTCCCTCATCCTCGAAAGCCCCGAATCCGGCGCCGGAAAGCGCGGGAAGCGTTAGGAGCCCGCCATGCAGATGCACCAGAAGGACCTCGTCGGAATCGAATCCCTTTCGGCGCAGGAAATCACCCTCATCCTCGACACGGCCGACAAGATGGCGGAGGTGTCCCGCCGCCCCCTCAAGAAGGTGCCCGCTCTGCGGGGGAAAATGGTGGTGAACCTCTTCTTCGAGAATTCGACCCGCACCCGTTCCTCCTTCGAGATCGCCGAGAAGCGGCTCTCGGCGGACACGCTCAACTTCTCCGCGAGCACCTCCTCCCTCCAGAAAGGGGAGAGCCTGGTGGACACGGTCCTGAACCTGGAGCGCATGCAGCCCGACTGCTACGTCATGCGCCACGGGAGCCCCGGGGCCTGCCAGCTCATCCGCCCCTTCACGAAAGCCGTCCTGATCAACGCGGGGGACGGGGCCCACGAGCACCCCACCCAGGCCCTCCTCGACGCCCACACCATCCGGCAGAAAAAGGGAGGGTTTCGGGGCCTCGAAGTTCTGATCGCGGGGGACATCGCCCACTCACGGGTGGTCCGATCGAACATCTTTCTCCTGACCAAGATGGGGGCCAAGGTGACCCTGTGCGGTCCCGCCACCATGCTTCCGCCCCACCTGGACTCGCTCGGAGTGAGGGTGACCAGCGATTTCGACCGGGCCCTGGAGGGGAAGGACGTGGTCATGATGCTCCGGATCCAGCTGGAGCGTCAGAGGAAGGGCCTCTTCCCGTCCCTCCTGGAGTACTACAAGTACTTCGGCCTGACCGAGGAGCGGCTGAAGCGGGCGGACAAGGACGTGATCGTGATGCACCCGGGCCCCATCAACCGGGGCGTGGAAATGGCCTCCGAAGTGGCCGACGGGCCCTATTCGGTGATTCTGGACCAGGTGGAGAACGGCGTGTCCGTCCGGATGGCCATCCTCTACCTCCTCCTCGGTGGGGGGGACGATGAAGCGTCTCATTAAGAACGGACGGGTGGTGGATCCGGCATCCGGAACGGACGAGACCCTCGACATCCTGCTGGAGGGTCCCTCCATCGCGGACGTGGACAAGAAGATCGCCGCGAAAGGCGCCGAAATCCTGGACGCCGCCGGTCTGGTGGTGGCCCCCGGCTTCATCGACATGCACGTCCACCTCCGCGAGCCCGGATACGAGAGGAAGGAAACCATCGCCACGGGGCTCGCCGCCGCCCTCGCGGGGGGCTTCACGGGCGTCTGCTGCATGCCCAACACGGACCCCGTGAACGATTGCGCCTCGGTCACCCGGTACATTCTCGAGCGGGCCAGGGCCTCGAGCCCGGTGGCCGTGTATCCCATCGGGGCCGTCACGCGGGGCTCCGCGGGCGAGGAGCTCGCACCCTACAGCGAACTGCGGGAAGCGGGCGTGCGGGCGATTTCCGACGACGGGCACCCCGTAAAAAAGAGCTCGGTCATGCGCCGCGCCCTGGAGTACGCCGGCTCCCTGGGCCTCCTCGTCATCGACCACTGCGAGGACCCCGACCTCGCGGAGGGGGGCGTCATGCACGAGGGCGAGGTGTCGGTTCGCCTCGGGCTCAAGGGGATCCCCGCCGAGGCGGAGTCCATCCCGGTCTTGAGGGACATCGCCCTGAGCGCCCTCACGGGCCGGCCGGTCCATATCGCACACGTATCCACCCGCCAATCCGTGGAAGCCATCCGGGCGGCCAAGAAGCGAAAGATCCGTGTGACGGCCGAAGCCACGCCGCACCACTTCACGCTCACCCACGAGGCCGTCGCCTCCTTCGACACGCGTACGAAGATGAACCCTCCCCTCAGGCCCAAGGAAGATGTGGATGCCGTCATCGCGGGGCTGGCCGACGGGACCCTCGACGTCATCGCCACGGACCACGCCCCGCACACCTACGAGGAGAAACTGCAGGAGTACGACCGGGCTCCCAACGGCATCATCGGGCTTCAGACCGCCGTTCCCCTCGCCCTGGACCGCCTCGTTCGCACGGGCCGCGTTTCCCTCGCGCGGATCGTGGACGCTTTTTCCTCTGCGCCCGCGCGGATTTTGGGCCTCGAGAACAAGGGCGCCATCCGCGTCGGGGCGGATGCCGACCTCACCCTCCTGAACTTGAGGAAAGAGTTCTGCTTCCGGGAAGCCGACGTCCTCTCCCTGAGCCGGAACTCCCCCTACTTCGGCATGAAGCTCAAGGGGGCGGTGGCGGGGGTCTTCATCGCCGGAGAGAAGGTCCTCTGAGGGGCGGTCCCGGCGGGACGGGGCCGGTTCGCGAGTCTGTCGTCAGGGGGGCGGCCCGGTGAAACCCGTCAGCGTCTTCGTCTGCCAGTCCTGCGGATCCCAAAGTCCCAAGTGGCTCGGGCGCTGCCCAGGCTGCGGGGAATGGAACAGCCTCGTGGAGGAGGCCGCCGCCCCGTCCCCAGGCCGGCGCGGTCGCGCCGCCTCCTCCCGCGCGGTGTCCCTGGCCGACGTGAGGCCCCCCGAAGGGAGCCGGCTCGCCACCGGAAACGCCGAGGTGGA